>JAUNPP010000001.1:63856-86243 GCA_030536685.1 Lachnospiraceae bacterium | reverse complement strand
CACGGCTATATCTGACACAGCTGTATCTGACACAACTGCCACAGATGATACCATTGCTCTGCCGGAAAATATCACAGCTTCTGTAAGCGGAACCTCTGCATCTGTAAGCTGGGACTATTCTAATGAAGAAAAAATTTCCGGTTTTACGATTCAGGCAATTTTAAATAATAACCGCGAAACACCGGAATACGAATATACTACCGAGGAAACTCACCAGGATTTCAGCAACCTGATTCCCGGCAAACGTTACACGTTTCGGGTACGCGCTGAAATTGCTCCTTCTGATGAAAACTCGACTGCCGTATACAGTGAGTGGTCTGAAGACGCTTCAGTAGTCCCTGCGCCTTCAACTCCTGAATTAAATGCCGATACAGCAGGATTTACTTCCATTAAGCTTGACTGGAAAGCCGGCGCGGGCGAAAATGACGGATTCCGGATTTATCGCTCCACTTCAGCGGACGGTTCATTCAAAAGGATCAAGACCATTAACAGCAGCGAAACATTTACCTTCACCAACACAGACCTGACGCCGCAGAAAGACTATTATTACAAAATCAAGTCCTTCTCCACTGCCGGTGACGAGACCTGCTTCAGCAAAGCCAGCCCCGCAGTAAAGGCTGTTCCGGTTATCACAACGCCTGTTTTTGACAAGATCAAATTTTCAGGTGCCACCGGATTAAAGATCAGCTGGAATAAGGTTCCCGACGTAAGTGGATATGCAATTTATCGCAGCGAAAATAAAAAGAGCGGATTTAAAAGAATCAGCACCATAGAAGACGCCGATACCGTTTCCTGCGCTGTGGCAGGCCTTGAAAATCAGAAGATATATTATTTTAAGATAAAAGCATACTACACAAAAGATGGCAAAAACTACTACAGTAATGCATCTGCTGCCAAAAGAAAGACCATGAACAATGCCGGATTCAAGGGCGAATCCTACGAATCAAAATGTCAGAGAGTCTTTAAGACAGACCATTATAAAGACTATGCAACTTCGGAAGAAGCTGCAAAAGATATGAAAAGCATCACCGTAGAAACCTGGGATATTGATTCCTCCGGTGAAAAATATACCCGGACCTTCACCATAAAGGTACATAAAAATATCGCTTCCACAGTTGTGCAGATATTTAAAGAAATTTATAACGGCGACGAAAAATTCCCGATCCACTCTATTGGCGGCTACTCCTGGCGAGGAGATTCCTCCAGTTCAGAACATTGCGAAGGTGTAGCCATTGACATCAATGCAAATGAAAACGCAATGATTCAGAAAAGTGACGGAAAAGTCTTAGCCGGAAAATACTATAAACCCGGAGAAGACCCCTACTCCATTCCCGCAGGCGGAGATGTTGTAAACGCATGCGAAAAGTACGGTTTTGAATGGGGAGACTGGTCAAAAAAAGTAGACTATATGCATTTTTCGTACTTTGGAACCTGATTTTGTAGTTCAGGTTCTTGGGACAGTTTTTTTTGTCCAGGGGACGCAGAGCGCCTCATGATACAAGTCCCTCGGAGGACCAACCGCCTGACGGCGGCCAGATGCCCTCTGACGGGACTTGTATCATGAGGCGCTCTGCTGTTTTTCGTAGAATATCCTGTCCTATGAAGACTGAACTACATGAGGGGACGGGGAGGCAATAAAGTTTTCTGAATGCCAAACCGTAACGTCGAGCAAATCTTTTATAAGGCAAATATAATGCCAATAAGATGTCCTGAATGTTACACGGTAAACGCATGATTTTCCAGCATCCGTTAAATCTGTAATATCACAAAACTGCAGCAGCAAAATTACAGTCATATCCTGTGAAAGGGACCATAGAGAACGCCGGTACTTAACGATCGGGCTGTCTGAAAGACAGTTCGAGAGTTTAGTTCCGCTGCGTTCGATCTGAGCGAGAGCGCGTCCCCGAACAGGATATGACTGTAATGGAGCTTTCACAGTCTTTTATAACAATAGAATAAACTATTATAAAAGCTTGCGTTTACCGTGCTGAATGCTAAACCGTAACCTTTACTGCACAGACTTTATACTCTGGTGTACTGGAGATGGAGTCGAGTGCGTCGTTGGTGAGCCAGTTTGCTCCGCCTTCTATATAGTGGAAAGGCATCCAACACTGACCGGGGTTTGTTTTTTCGGATACTCTGGCCTCGGATGTGATTTTTCCGCGGCGGGAGGCGACTGTTACGGTATCGCCGTTACAGATTCCGAGTTTTTGTGCATCCTGTGTATTCAGCTCGATAAATGAGCCTCCTGCGATTTCGTTGATTCCTTCTGTTTTGTCTGTCATAGCACAGGCATTGTAGTGATACAGGATTCGTCCTGTCATCAGAATCAGCGGGTATTCTTCGTCTGGTAATTCCATAGAGGGAGTATAAGCAGCAGGACGGAAATATCCAAGACCTCTTGCGAATTTACCCGCATGCATGATCGGTGTGCCAGGATGTTCTTTACTCGGACAAGGCCACTGAAGACCTCTTCCTCCGACTTCCTCACTATCCAGACGTTCGTGGCTGATGCCGCCGAAGGAAGGTGTTACAGATGCGATTTCATCCATAATTTCCGCCGGAGTCAGGTGAGGCTGGGGATAACCCATACGATTCATGATTTCTGTGAAAATCCATGTATCGGGTCTGGTTTCCCCTTCTATTTCAACTGCTTTGCGCACGCGCTGTACGCGGCGTTCCGTATTGGAGAAGGTACCTTCTTTTTCCGCATAGGAACGTCCGGGCAGAATCACATCTGCCAGTTTCGCAGTTTCTGTCATAAATAATTCATCTGCAACAAAGAAATCCAGTGATTTCAGCGCCTTGATGACATGCTGTGTATTCGGATCGGTTCTAACCGGGTCTTCACCGAAAATAAGCAGACCTTTTACTTCTCCTGAGATCATTTTCGGGAAACAATCGGTAGCCTTCGTTCCGATCTGATGGTTCAGCTTTGTACCCCACGCCTGTTCAAATTTCTCCATTACACCTGGTTTATCCAGGTTCTGGTAGCCGGGGAACTGATTGGGTGCCGCGCCCATATCGCAGGCTCCCTGTACGTTGTTCTGACCGCGGATGGGATTTACGCCGCAGCCCGGACGTCCAAGCTTTCCTACCATCATAGCCATATTGGACATGGACATAACGCCCTCTGTACCTGTATGATGCTCTGTTACACCAAGACAGTACATGATCGGAGCTTTATCTGCCGTTGCATAGATTCTGGCTGCTTCCCGCAGCTTGTCTGCATCGATACCACAGATCTCAGCTACCTTTTCAGGGGTATAATCCTTCACCATTTCTTTCATTGCTTCAAAGTTTTCGGTACGTTCTTCAATGAACTGCTGATTTATCAGACCTTCTTCAATGAAAATATGCATCATGCCGTTGGCAAATGCTACGTTTGTACCGGGTTTTAATTTCAAATGGACATCTGCCTGCTTCGCAAGATCAATGTCTCTGGGGTCTACCACAATGAGTTTCGCGCCTCTGGCTACAGCCTGACGAACCTGCATACCGATAACCGGATGTGCATGTTCGGGGTTGGATCCAACCAGCATGATAGCATCAGATTCGTGCGTGATATCATATATGGTATTTGTCATGGCTCCTGAGCCTAATGTAGTTGCCAGACCGGCAACGGTAGGAGCATGTCAAACGCGGGCACAGTTATCCGTATTGTTGCTGTTAAATGCCGTTCTGACCATTTTCTGAAGCATATAAACATCTTCATTGGTCGAGCGGGAACATGCAAATCCGGCCAGTGCCTCACCTCCGTAAGTATTTTTGATTTCAGTGAATCTGGAAGCGACCAGATCAAGTGCTTCCTCCCAGGTTGCCTGTTCAAATTCACCGGTTTCCTGATTTTTGATCAGAGGATGACGGATTCTTTCTGCAGAATCCACGAAATCAAAGGATGCGCTGCGTCCTTTAACGCAAAGCAGTCCGTGGTTGGAAGGGCCGTCTGCACCTTCTACATCCACAATATGATTATCCTTTACGATCAGATCCATCTGACAGCCTGTTGCACAGTGCGGACAGGTTGTACGTACACGCTTCACTTCCCAGGAGCGGTAATTTTTTCTCCGCTTCTCTGTTAAAGCGCCGGTAGGACAGGCCTGAGCACAGTTTCCGCAGGATTCGCAGAGTGTGTTTTTCCAGTCCTCTCCAAAAGGAGCATCGATCACGGTAAACATACCTGTTTTGCCCAGATGAATCGCTTTTCTGCCGGTTACATGCGCACATGTTTCCACGCAGCGATGGCAGCGGATACATTTGCTGGGATCATAGCTTAAAAATGGATGAGCATCCTTCTTAGCGGGTTCGATTTCCTTTCTGGAACCGATATAGGGTGTCATCTCGATCTCATATTCCATACAATACTGCTGCAGCTGGCAGTCACCGCTCTTTTCACAGCTGAAGCAGTCAACTCTGTGGTTTGACAGAAGAAGCCGAAGTACCGTTCTTCTTGCTTCTACAACACGCTCACTGCGTGTCTGTACAACCATATCTTCTCTGATCTTCGTGTTGCAGGCAGGAACAAGCTGCGCCATTCCCTCTACCTCTACTACACACAGACGACAGGAGCCGATATCGCTCACGCCTTCCAGATAGCAAAGTGTAGGAATTTTAATTCCGGCTGTTCTCGCAGCCGCCAGAATGGACATCCCCTCTGCCGCTTCCACGTTTCTTCCATCTATGGTTAAACGCATTTTTACCTCCATGTCAGGTGATTTTATTATCTGAATTTGTTTTATATTTTTACTGTTTTACGCTTTTACTGTATTACGTTTCTACATGTATGTATCTTTTACTTCTCAACAGCGCCTTCCAGCTTTCCGCAGCCGTAAACATCACAGCGCAGACATCTTCCGGCTTCCTGAAGCATTTCCTCGTGGCTCATCGGGCATTCCACATGCTCAAAATCATGCTTGCGGATATATGCGGGACGTTCGCCGATATTAACACGGCCGGTCGGAACACGATTGTTGGGTTTTGCTTCAGGCGCTGTCACACCGCAGTCTAACGTATGGTGATAACCCAGATATTCGTCAATATTATGTGCAGCTACCTTTCCGGCTGCAATCGCGCGAATTGCCGTGGAAGGGCCTGTTGCACAGTCTCCGCCCACAAATACGCCGGGCATATTTTCAACTGCTGTATCAAGTCCTGCCTGGAATACTTTTCTTTCAGCCGGCATTCCGAACTCTTCAAACGGCGCGCTGACAATATCCTGTCCAACTGCGATCAGCACCACATCACAGGGAATCCGTTCAGGCGCTTTGGAAACCGCATCCATAGGAGCCGGTCTTCCGGCGCGGTCATAAGGACCGATCATCTGCGGCTGTACCCATAAAGCAGTACATTTGCCTTCTTCATCACTTTCAATACTCTTCGGAGCCTGCAGAAGCATCAGTTCAATGCCTTCCATCACTGCAGATTCAATTTCGGTATCCAGAGCCGTCATATCCTCCTGGCGTCTTCTGTATACGATCCTAACCTCAGCTGCTCCGCAGCGGAGCGCGCTTCTCGCCGCATCCATCGCTACATTGCCGCCGCCGATAACGGATACGACCTTTCCGGTATAATCCGGTCTGTTGCCATGCCCAATCTGGTCAAGCACTTCTACGGCAGAAAATACGTTTTTCGCGTCCACACCTTCCAGACGCAGTTTTTTACCCACCTGAGCGCCGATTGCCACATACATGGCATCATAAGAATGGTAAACCTCTTCCACGGAAATATCCACGCCTACATTCACGTTGTATTTTACTTCAATATTGCCGGTGGAAAGAATTGCACGCATATCTTCATCCAGTCTGTCTTTCGGGAAACGGTAATTGGGAATACCGTACATCAGCATACCGCCAAGGCGTTCCTTTGCTTCGTATACGGTCACCTTATGTCCCATCAGAGACAGGAAATAAGCTGCTGTCATACCGCTGGGGCCGCCGCCGATCACTGCGATCTTCTTTCCGGTAGAGACATTCGCTCTGGGAACCGCCACCTTATCCGCTGCAATCTGGTCAACTGCATATTTCTTGATTCCACGGATATTAAGGGAGCTGTCAATCAGGTTTCTTCTGCATCTTTCTTCACAGGGATGCTCACAGATCATAGCGCATGCTGTGGGAAGCGGATTATCCCGGCGGATCAGATTGATCGCATCCGCATAATCTCCGTTATTTACATGGGCTATGTAACCGGGAATGTCCACATGGGCAGGACATAAGGTTACGCATGGAATCTTCTGTCCGATATTCTCAGGACATGTGTGTTTCTGAATATGGCTTACATATTCAATATGGAAAGTTTCCAGCCCTTCCAATAATTCGATTGCTGTCTGATAACCGATTGCACAATCCGCTGTATCGCGGATCATGATTGCCAGATTTTTCATCTCATCCAACGTTTCCATCGTTGCACTGCCATTTAAAATACTGCTCAACAGCTGCTCCAACTGCGGCAGGCCATCACGACAGGGCACACATTTGCCGCATGTCTGATTCTTAGAAGCCTGCAGCAAAGACAGCTGTACAGTAAGAGGGCATGTTCCCGGCGGATACACGTTCACTTTGCCGGAAAATTTCTTCAGCAGTTTTCCGATTTTTGTATCGCTGCTGCGTCCGGCAAGATAAATCTTACTCATCTTTACTCCTCCTTATTTTCATCCTCTCGGATGATGCTGCTTCATTTTATTGTAACTGACAAAAAAATGTTTATGTACGTGTAAATATACCTTTTATTTCTATTTTTTATGTGCATTTCATACATTTTCTGTACAATTACAGAAAAATATGTTAGACTGTTCTCATTCAACCAATGATATCACCCCAGGTGATCGGAGTAACAAAGGAGCCGCTATGAAAATTCCCCTGAGTGTAATCTTATACCGCCTTCCCGGCGCCGAAAATTATCTTGCCGTCAATGCCGATCTTAGCGCACTTTACGAAGGCATAAAACTGTTCGACGCTGACAATTTCTCATCCAACACCTCTGATTCTCTTTATCTGATAACAGAATCGATGCTGCAGAGCCGCTCTGTTTCATTTTTATGTGAGCAGCTGCTTTCTGATGCCGTCTTCATCTGCCTCTGCAAAGAGAGAACCGAGGCGCTGTCTTCTTCTTATCAGGGGCTTTCCCTTGTCTGTCTGTACACAGACCACTCCTTCTCCCGGGTTTTTAATGATATCCTGGGAATCTTTCACTCTTTCGACAGCTGGGACAAGGCGTTTCATCTCAGCCTGCTGCAAAACTGCAGCTTACAGGAGCTGATGAATATTTCCCGGGAAATCCTGACGCATCCGCTGGTTGTTCTGGATAACAGCTATACCGTGCTCGGATACGTCCGCAAACCCGGCGAGGAAGACCCGCTGATGGAACGTCTGATCGAGGTTGGATATGCAACGCCTGAGCTTCTTAGCTTTTTAAAGACCATGGGAATCATTTCGCCTCTGGAAAACAGTGCAAACCCTCTTACCAACCGATATGAGCTTCCAGACGGCAGAACCGTATACAGCATGATGTACCGCTACACTGCCGATAAAAGCACTGTAGGCTATTCCCTGTCATTTTGCTGCCCGGAACACCCGGACAGAGGCTACCTCCATCTGATGGACACCTTCAACGAAAATCTGAACCTGTTCTTCCATCAGGCGCCATTTACCAGCCAGATTTCCTCCGACAGCTGCGAGGCATTTCTGGTCTACCTGATGGAGCATCCCAAACTATCAGCGGAAAAACTGAAAAGCCGTCTGCTGGCCATTCCCGGTCTGAGTTTAAATGGAAGCTATCTGCTGGCTCAGATCCGATTTTCCGAAGAAACCCATGCCTCCTGGTCATTTATCTGGTGGAATCTGAAGAACCGGCTGCCGCGATTCAGGCCGTTTCTCTATCAGGAAATTCTGTACCTGCTAAAAGACAACAGCGCTGCCGCAAACCCGGCCATTTTTCTCTCCGATGATGAGAAAAATGCTTTTTATGAAAGCTTCAGCGGATACCCGCTGCAATGCGCCGTAAGCCAGGTATTTTTCTCTCTCACGGAAATGTCCGCCGCCGTAAATCAATGTCGGGAAGCGATGAATCTGGGAATCCAGCTGGACAACAAAATAAGCCGGCGTTTTAAAGCTTCACTCTCCCCCGCTGCGATTTCCGTATATACCGATATTCTCCGAAAATACACCGGGATCACGCAGGAAAGGCTTCAGAAAAAGCAACGTTTTTACCATTACGAGGATATGGCACTGTTTCATCTGCTGAAACACCTGAAGCAAACTCTGCCAAAAGAGATGTACGCCTCCCCCGGCTACCGGATTTTAAAACAATACGACACCGATCATCACAGCAGCTTCTGCGAGGTTTTTGCCCAGTATCTGATCAACGACCGCAATATCAATAAAACTGCAGCAGCCGTTTATCTCCACCGCAACACGGTACTGAACAAAATAAAAAAAGCCGCCTCCATCATGGGAGGCGAGCTTGACGATTATCCCGCACAGTTATTTTTTATATTGTCGTGGCTTGATAGTTTGATTTTTTAGTTCCATTCCTCCATCAAGAGGAAATCGCGAATGTTCCGATGCTTGATACCACTTCGGCTCATATCAAATTCATCAAGAGAAACTACATACTTTGGGAAGTTATCCCGGATGCTGTCATACGCTCCAAACTCACGGGCAACGGTTTCTTCCGCTGCAAGCAGATAGGCAACCTGAATATACAGCTTCTCTCCACGCTTGTCACATACAAAGTCAATCTCCTTATCTCCCATTCTGCCAACAGTGACCTCGTAGCCTCTGCGCAGCAGTTCCAGATAGACAATATTTTCAAGGATAAGGTTGATGTCTCGTGTGTTTCCGCCATAGACGGCTTCCCGGATTCCGTGATCTGCGATGTAATATTTCTCATTAGAGACAAGAATCTGTTTGCCCTGCAAGTCCTCACGCTTCACCTTATAGAACAGATAAGCGTCGCAGCAGTATTTGATGTAGTTCAGAATTGTCTCCGGTGCTACGGTGCGCTGCTCACTTTTGAGGAACTTCGCAAGAGATGTCGCAGAGAAGGTGTTGCCCACATTCGCCATTACATAGGCGATTATGCGTTCCAACAAGTCCACATCCCTGATTTTGTTTCTCTTTACAATATCCTTGAGCTGAACAGAATTGAAGAGATCGTGAAGGTACTGCTTAGATGGTGCATCTGCATATCGAATATTTGCGAGGTATGGCATACCACATTTACAGCTGAAATTCAATGACAAATTTATGGTTTTATAAGTTATAACTGATAAAACCTAAATTACAACAAAAATCGACAGCTATACTTTTGGAATTTGTCTGCACCACTGATGCTGGTAGTTGGACGCGTCCACACACCTGCACTTGCTGTACTTTACCCGCTCTGCATCCATCAAATCTGTAAAATATCGCAAAACTACGGCAGCGGAATTACAGTAATGGAGCTTTCCAACACATCTAAAAGCATTTAAACATTTTCATCTTCAAATGCGGAAAGCATAGGTTCTACACTTTCGCCCTTCATATGACGTTTTACATAATTGCTGGTTATCCGCATAACGATCGGTGAGAGTGAAATAACGCCGATTAAATTCGGAATCGCCATCAGGCCGTTAAATGTATCGGATAAATCCCACGCCAGGTCAAGGCTCATGGTTGCGCCGCAGAAGATGAAAACGATAAATATCAAACGATATACGATAATCGCTTTTGTTCCAAAAAGATATTCAAATGCCTTGGTTCCATAATGGCTCCAGCCGAGTACGGTTGAAAAAGCAAACAATAAAATCGCAAAGGCGATAAATGCAGGTCCTGCTGAGCCGAACAGCGTTGCAAATGCTTCTCCAACAAGTGCGGAGCCTTCGGATTCTGCAATGACTTTTCCGGTTTCCAGGTCTACCAAACCGGAAGAAAGTACCGTAAATGCAGTTAAGGTACATACGATCATGGTATCTGCAAATACTTCAAAAATACCCCACATACCCTGACGTACAGGCTCTTTTACGTTAGAGCTTGAATGTACCATTACAGAAGAACCAAGACCTGCTTCATTTGAGAAAACGCCTCGTTTCATACCCCAGGTAACCGCCATCTTTACACCGGAACCCACAATACCGCCGCAGGCGGCTTTCATGCCAAATGCTCCTTTAAAGATTGCAGTAAACACCGCGCCCGCCTGATCGATATTCGCAATAAACACAATCAGAGTTCCTACGACATAGATGATCGCCATAAAAGGCACCAGCTTTTCCGTTACAGAAGCAATACGCTTGATTCCGCCGATAATAACCAGACCTGCCATCACCATCAGCACAACGCCTGTAACCACGGTCGGAATGCCAAAAGCGGATTTCATATTTCCCGCGATGGAATTGACCTGACTCATATTGCCGATACCAAATGAAGCTAACAGACAAAAGCTTGAAAACAGCACGGCCAGAAAAGCGCCGATCTGCTTACAGCCCTTTTTGGAGCCCAGTCCGTCTCTTAAATAATACATGGCGCCGCCGCACCATTCTCCCTCTGAATTTTTCCGTCGATAATAGATACCCAGGACATTTTCAGAATAATTTGTCATCATTCCGAAAAATGCCACGATCCACATCCAGAAAATCGCGCCGGGGCCTCCTGCTGCCAGCGCAGAAGCAACACCAACGATATTACCGGTACCAATCGTAGCCGCCAGCGCGGTACATAAAGACTGGAACTGGGAAATCGAACGGTCGTCTTCCCCCGTATGCTTTGTGATATGCTTGTCTGTGAAAATACTTCCCAGCGTATGCTTCATCCAGAACCTAAAATGTGACAGCTGAAAGACCTTCGTCAGACATGTCATCAAAATGCCGGTACCCACCAACAGTACCAGCATGGGAACTCCCCAGACAAAATTGTTAATCACTCCATTCACTTGTGCAATCATTTCCAACATGATATACCTCCTCATTCGCACTATATATTTGCGCAGCCGTATCTAACCTGATCGTATCTGACTGTATCTGATACGATCGTATCTAACCGTATCTGATATTACTTATATGGATTTAACGGCTGCTTTTTTATAAAAATGGAGCCCGCTTGGCTGACCAGGCCAAACAGGCTCCGATTTTTACCATTTATCTCGCACTGATCTTCGTGCTCTTTTTCACCAGAAGCTGCTTCCACACAGAAGGATGGAACAGCAAAAGCAAAGGGAATAATTCCAAACGTCCCGCCAGCATGTCAAACATCATAACAAACTTGGAAAAATCGGAAAACATACCGAAATTCTGAGTCGGTCCCACCATTTCCAGACCGGGACCAATGTTATTGATCGTTGCCGCAACCGCCGTAAAGTTTGTAATCAGATCCCGCCCTTCAAAAGACAGTGCAAATACGGAAAATGCAAAAATAATCATAAAAGTAATGAAAAATACATTGATCGCACGTACTACCTCATGTTCTACCGGCTTTCCCTCAATCTTGATCTTTCGAATGCTCTTCGGATGCAGATAGGAATTCAGCTCTTTTCCTACAGTTTTCAAAAGCACCACAAAACGTGAAACCTTAATACCGCCGCCCGTACTGCCGGCACAGGCTCCGATGAACATCAGAAGCACCAGCACGGTTTTCGAGGTCTGCGGCCACAGGTTAAAATCTACCGATGAAAAACCGGTCGTCGTGATAATTGAAGCAACCTGAAAAGAGGAATCCCTCAGATTATGTGAAAACGACATGGACGGATCGTAGATATCATATACAATAATCCCGATCGCCGCCAGAATGATAATAAAATACCAGCGCACCTCTTCCATGCCAAATGCTTTTT
The DNA here is from genome assembly GCA_030536685.1 of Lachnospiraceae bacterium. Taxonomy (GTDB): domain Bacteria; phylum Bacillota; class Clostridia; order Lachnospirales; family Lachnospiraceae; genus TWA4. The sequence goes on along the minus strand of JAUNPP010000001.1, from coordinate 74,441 downwards.
TCCATTTGCGATACAGCAGAAAATAATATGCATTGAAATTCACGCCGAATAAAACCATGAAAATCGTTACAATCCACTGATCATAAGCGGAATAGCTCATAAAACTGTCATTTTTAATACCAAAACCACCGGTACCGGCTGTACCGAAGGATGTGGCAACCGCATCAAACAGCGGCATTTTCCCCGCAAGCAGAAAAATAATTTCAAGCAGGGTCAGTCCTATATAAATATAATAAAGCAGTCTTGCCGTATGTTTTACCTTCGGAACCAGCTTTCCTACAGAAGGCCCCGGGCTTTCCGCCCGCATCAGGTTCATATGGGAGCCGCCGCTCATCGGAACGACCGCAAGCAGGAATACAAGCACTCCCATACCGCCGATCCAGTGCGTAAAGCTTCTCCAGAACAGCATACAGTAAGAAAGAGACTCCACATCACTTAAAATACTCGCACCTGTCGTTGTAAAACCGGAAATCGTTTCAAATAACGCATCCGTAAAAGAGGGAATTTCTCCGCTCAGCACAAATGGAAGAGAACCGAAAAAACTCAGCACAATCCAGCTCAAAGCAGTTGCCACGCAGCCCTCTTTCAGATAAAACACCGTACTTTTCGGTTTTCTATGTACCAGCAGCATTCCGACAAGAGCGCACAGCGCTATCACTGCCAGAAACCAGAATCCTTCTGTCTCCCGGTAAATAACCGCCACGCCACAGGGCAGAAGCATTAACGCGGCTTCTATATTCAGAACCCACCCTAAAATATAAACTATCATCGCTCTGTTCATCTATACAGCCTCCATCATCTGAGAATATCCTCAATATCATTGAAACCGGTATGTGTCGTAACAATTACAACCGTATCTCCGGGCAGAATACAATCTTCACCACCCGGTATAATAATCAGACCATTTCGGTTGATACACGCAATCAGCAGATTTTCCTTCAGGGACAGTTCCCTTAAAGTCTTTCCCGTCAACGCCGATTCCTTTGTAACACGGAATTCAATTGCCTCCGCCCGATGATCAATTATATGATACAACGTCTCAATATTGCTGTTTAAGGAAGCGGTAAGTGCACGGACATAAGCAATGATCGCTTCTGCCGTAATATATTTGGGATAAACCACACTTCCCAGCTCCAGGTGACTGATCACGTTGTGGAAGGTGATACGATTGATCTTGGTAATGACCTTTGCATCTGAAACCTCCCTTGCATGAAGAGTCAGAAGGATATTCTCCTCATCAATTCCCGTCAGAGGTACAAATGCCTCTGTCTCCTCGATGCCCTCCTCCTTAAGCAGCTCTTCCTTTGTACCGTCACCATTGATAATCACTGCCTTCGGAAGCAGAACGCTCAGCTCCTCACAGCGCTCCTTGCGTGATTCGATAATCTTTACGCCAATTCCCACATCCAGAAGCTGTTTTGCCAGATAATAAGAGGATTTTCCACCTCCAATCATCAGTACGTCCGATACGCGGCCGGTCTCAATTCCGATTTTCTCCAGAAATTCCGTAGCCTCCTTCGCAGAAGCGATAAAAGAAACCACATCTCCGGAGTACAGTTCAAAATTACCATCCGGAATCAGAACCTTTTCGCCTCGCTCCACTGCGCACACCAGGATATCCCTGGCAATATTGCGTCCCAGCACAGCCAGGCTCTGTCCGTTTAATACATTTCCCTCCGGGATTTTGATACGAACCATCTCTGCCTGTCCGCGGGCAAATGGATTCACGCTCAATGCGGCCGGAAGATACAGGATACGCGCAATTTCATTCGCCGCCTCACGCTCAGGGTTGATGATCATCGCCAGCTCAAGTCTCTCCTGCAGATAGCTTACTTCCTCGCTGTAATCAGGGTTTCTGACACGCGCGATTGCTGCGCAGTTACCTACTCTTTTGGCAACTGTACAGGTCAGCAGATTCAGCTCATCTGAATCCGTCACAGAAATAATAAGATCTGCCTTCTCAATACCTGCCTCAATCTGCACATTGTAGCTTGCACCGTTTCCTACAAGCCCCATTACATCATACAGGTCCGTAAGAGCCTGCACTCTCGCAGGATTTTTATCTACAACCGCAATATCATGTCCTTCCTTACACAGCTGCTCGGCCAGCGTTGCACCTACCTTGCCGCACCCAACAATAATAATGCTCAGCCCCTGCTTAGCAGTTTTTGATTTTCTGAACTTCTCAAACATAACCTTTCCTCTCCATCAATTATACAGCATTCTCCGGCAGAGTTCTTCTCCCTCTTTGCCTTTGCTGTTCAAGATCTGAACCTCGCCGCGCTTCTGCGACGTATTTAAAAGTCCATATGCTTCCAGCTGACGTCTGACCTGTCTGCCCACGCCCAGCGCACTGTCGTACAGGATGACATCGCGGCCGACAACCTCCTGAATCGCTCTCCTTACAAACGGAAAATGCGTACAGCCCAGTACAATGGCGTCGATTTTCAGATTCCGGTAAGGCTCAAACTGTTTGCGCAGATAGTGGAGCAGCTCCGGAGAATACAGCTCCTGTCTCTCCACAAAACGAACCAGCTCCGGACAGGGAAGAGAGATGATCTCAGCCCGATCCTTATATAAATTTTTCAAATCTTCAAATTTCTTTTCTTTTAAGGTAAACGGAGTCGCCATTACGATCACCCGTGAATTTTCCTTATGCAAAACAGCCGGCTTGAGAGCCGGTTCCAGCCCTATCATCGGAATATCCCGGTATTTTTCCCGCAGGTCATTGATTGCAGCTGCCGTTGCCGTATTGCAGGCCACCACGATTGCCTTGCAGCCCTGCTCCAGCAGGATCTTCACACTGTTCATCGTCAGTTCACGGATCTCTTCCCTGCTTTTTAAGCCGTAAGGCGCATTCGCAGAATCTCCAAAAAACACAAAATTTTCGTAAGGTAAAAACTCCACCAGTGCCTTCAGAATACTGATTCCTCCTACGCCGGAATCCAAAACACCTACAGGATTTTCTACTGTCATGTATATCACCTTTATTACTATCCTTTATTATTCTTTTGTGTCAGAATTTTAAATTTCGCCGACACCGGAAATACGCACCGGCAGGTATATCCGGTACAATTGCAAGCGGCAACGAAAACTGCTTACATGATAAAACAAATACGTGTATTTTGCAAGGTTTTGTTACGCTAACACAGAGGTTGTTGTTCAGAGATTTCGGGACAGTGGATGTGTCCAGGGGACGCAAGCTGGCCAGGATACAAAACCGTTTTCGTTTTTCTTTTATTATGGTATAATCGCTGCAGGAATGGACCAGAGTGTACCTGTTTTGGGAAGGAGTGGAAGTTTTTATGCCGGATATGAATTTTGTGACAGATAAGAGGGAAAAGTATACTTTTGAAGAGCTTACAGGCATTATTGCTGCTTTGCGTTCTCCTGAGGGGGGATGTCCCTGGGATCGTGTGCAGACTTTTGAAAGTATGAAACAGTATCTTGTTAATGAGACGCAGGAGGTTCTTCAGGCTGTTGAAAAGCAGGATGCTGATAATCTCTGCGAGGAGCTGGGCGATGTCCTGCTTCAGGTTCTCCTGTACAGCCAGATTGCCAGCGATAACGGGCTGTTCGACATTTCTGATGTGGTTGATTCCATCAGCCGGAAAATGATCCGCCGACACCCTCATGTATTTGCCGGAAAGCCCTTCTCCTCACGTGAAGAACTAAACGACATGTGGGAGGAAATCAAAAAGCAGGAAAAATCACAGAAAACACACGGAAAACGTGGCTGCGATACAACAAAACCTTGACAAACTCTGCATAAAAGTATATAAAATAAGAGCAGAATATGAGACTGCAGACTGTCCGTTCTTATGGACATATGCGGGCTGTTTACACATTTTATTATAGACCTTGCGGTCTATGAAAGTCGGGATACCGGCATCTGCCTGTATCAGCGGCTACTAAATTATAAGGGAGCGTATATCCATGAAAAAAGCAGAACTGATTGCAGCAATGGCTGCTAAAGCAGACATTAAAAAAGCTGATGCACAGAAAGCATTAGACGCATTTATCGAAGTTGTTAGTGAAGAACTGGTTGCCGGTGAAAAAGTACAGATTACCGGTTTTGGTACATTTGAAGTATCTGAAAGAGCAGCAAGAGAAGGAAGAAATCCTCAGAGCGGCGAAACCATGATGATTGCTGCTTCCAAATCTCCCAAGTTCAAAGCAGGTAAAGTATTAAAAGACAAAGTGAACGCATAAGGAATTTTATGAGACTTGACAAGTATCTGAAGGTGTCACGGCTGATCAAAAGACGTACCGTGGCCAATGAAGCCTGTGACGCAGGCCGTGTAATCGTGAATGGTAAACCGGTAAAAGCCTCCTACAATGTAAAGGAAGGCGATGAGCTTGAAATTCTTTTCGGAACCCGCTGTGTGAAGGTAAGAGTTCTGAATGTACAGGAAACTGTTAAAAAAGAAGAAGCTGCCGAATTATATGAGTATATCTGATTGGAGATGTACAGACCGCCATCTGTTTTGGTCTGACAGGATAACAATACTTCATTTCCCTTCAGTATATGATTTTCGTTAAGTATAACTCCTGCATCTTACTCATACAATAGTTTGAGTAAGATGACAGGAGTTTTTCTATGTCAGATCCTATTGCAAATGTGCGCCACGGGCACCGTATCACCATGACTGACCGGGCCTGGATGCAGATCAGCGGTGTTCTGGAAGTCATTTCATTTGATACCGAAGAAATCGTGCTGGATACGGAAGAAGGCCGCATGCAGATTAAAGGAAGCGGACTTTTTGTAAAACAGCTGGTAATTGAAAGCGGTGAGCTGGAAATCGAGGGACATCCTGACAGCATTTCCTACAGCGATATCAAAAAACCGGCATCAACTGCCTCTGTATTTTCGAGAATTTTCCGCTGATGGCTGATTTTATTCTGACTCAATCCGCTTCTTTTCTGGCTTTTTTCTGCTGTGGAATGTGCGCGGCCGCTCTGTTTGACCTGTTTCGGCTTTTCAGAAAGCTGCTGCCGCATATGAGATTGACAATTGCTGCAGAAGATCTTCTTTTCTGGCTTTTAAATGGTATCCTTGTGTTTTTTCTGCTGTTTTTCTTTCAATCAGGAAAACTGCGTTTTTTCCTTTTACCTGCGTTTTTGTCAGGCTGCGGATTCTGGCTTGTCAGCGTGAGCCGCCTGCTTATGGGGCCCATCTGCAGATTCCTTCTTTTTCTGAAAAAAAGACTTAAAACTCTCTTTGCAAAATTTTCATAAAAACTTTCTTTACAAAATTTTCACTTGAAAAATCCAGGCATATAGACTACACTGAATAAAGACTCTGTATTTACTATTTTTTGCTATATGGAAAGGAAGAAAGCCTGATGGAAAAACGCAGAAGAAAACCTGGACGAAGATATTCCCGCAGAATTTCAGCCAAAGAACAGAAACGACGGATTCGGCTTACCATCATGGGAATCAGTCTGCTTCTCGTGCTGACTGCCGGCGTTCTCATCTTTCAGACAGGCCGTATGAATCACCAGAAGGATACCTATCTGTACCAGTCCCAGCAGCTGCAGTCTGACATTGAAGAAGAAGAAGCTCGCAGCAAGGAACTTTTAAAGAAAAAGATGGAGGTAACAGCTGACAGCTACATTGAAGCCGAAGCTCGCAAGCGCCTCGGACTTGTATACAAAGATGAAGTGCTGATCAAACGCAAGTAATGATTCGGCTGCTGTTTCCGGATAACTGTTCCGGCTCGCGGCGGTCACCTGCTTTCCGGGCGCAGCCCAGGCAGTAATATAATTCGACTTATGGAGGTTGGAGCAATGAGTGATAAACCTGATATTTTTGCAGATGAAGATCTTGACAGTATTATTATTTTAAATGACGAGAACGGCAAAGAATGCCGTTTTGAATTTCTGGACCTGATTGATTACAAGGGCCGCGAATTTATCGTTCTGCTTTCCGAAGAAGAAGCCGCAAAGGAAGAAAGCGATGTGGATATTCTTGAAGTTGTGCCGGATGAGAACAATCCCGAGCTTGAGAATTATCTTCCCATCGAGGATGACGCTACCATCGAGGCTGTTTTCCAATTATTTGAAGAAAATAATAAAGACAATATGGATTTTTGCTGATTTCACAGTTCACTATACAGCACTGTACAAGTACTGCCGCCTCCTTCAACGCACGTTCGTTGCTGCGTGAAGGAGACGGCAGATTTGCAAGATTTTTACCATTTGCAAAATTTCCGGCTACTGACAGGTCTCTGCAAGATGACTTTTTATAAATTCATAAATTTCCTGCTCCGTAGGCGGACAGCCCGGCAGATGACAGGCAAATCCCCGGGTACAGTTTCCGATTCCAAGACGGCGCCCCCCGTCCCCGGAATTCGTACAAGCCGGATTTTTTTGCTCCCCCGCCTCTTTTCCTGCTTTTTCCCCTGCCTCTTTTCCCGCTTCTTCTCCTGCCTTTTTTCCTGCTTCTTCTCCCTCTTTTTTGCCTCGGTAGCCTTGTCCGATGCAGATTTTGGCATTTAACTTTTCATACAGCCCTTCCACCTTCAACTGGTTCAGTGCAGGTATCAGATAACCGTAGCAGGCGCTGCAGGATTCCACTTCTTCTACCGCTTCCGAAAGCTCCAGCGCTTTTCCCACAAGGGAATAATCAATGTCATAAATCGGAGGATTTAACTCTGTAACCTGCGAATCCGAAAGATTGCTGCTACCGCAGCCGCATTGTGCTGCATAACCGATATAAGGCACCTCTTCCGGTAAAATATTCAGTAAACTGCAGCAATACGTATCGCAAAGCACAGGATCGGCAGCCGCAATCAGACGTCCCTGCTGCACAGGATTTCCTCCATCCTCAAAGCTTAAATCTCCGCAGATGCTGTCCACCAGAATAAAGTCCTGTTTTATTCCGGCTGACAGATGCCCAATCGGCTCATGAAGCCCCATCCGATGAAAAGCTCTTTTCTGAGAATCCGGAAGCAGCCCTTTCATATTTTTTAAAGCACAGGTAATACGTGTCTGACAGTGCCCTTTTAATACCGGTACATTAATCAGAAAATCCAGTTCCAGCGCCGGTCTGCAGACCTTCAGGTTCAATCCCGCGCAATCCACCTCCACAGCCTCTGCTTTTTTCATATCCAGAAGCTCCACCTGATACTTCCTGGCCAGCTCATAATAGCCGCAGACCTCAAAGGCTTCTTCTGTCCGGTCTCCCACCCAGGAGCTTTCCAGAATAACCAGATTTTCATATCCATGCTCCTTTAAATATTGAATCAGTCCTTCCACGACCTCCGGATGAGTCGTTCCGCCATCCTCCGCCAAAACCGGCGCCACCAGATTCGGCTTTATTCCGATCCTTAGCGCCGTTTTTTTATTTCCCGCCGATACCTGTTTATCCGATATCTGCGCCTCTTTTGTCTGCTGCTCTTTTACCTGTTTTTCTTTTATCTGCTGCTCTTTTATCTGCTCTTCTTTTATCTGTTTTTCCTGTATCTGCTCATCCAAACGTGCATTTTTCAGCAGTTGACGGGTCATTGCAATATAATCTGTTCCATGAACAATTAATATTTCATTTTTTTGCATTTTCTATCCTCCAGCGTATTTATGATAAAATCCTGCTGTTTTTTTCATAAATACATGTTAAAATAAATGGCATAGCTGTTTTTTTTGCAAACCCATAATATGGGGATTTAAATCTGCCCCTGTCAAAATTTATAAAAGGACTGTTTTATATGAAATCTGAATCTTTAAAAAAGAAAATTTTAAGCTTTGATCTCGATATGACGTTAATCGACGACCGTACCAATACGATTCCGCAGAGTGCGCTGGATGCAATTGACCGTGTAAGAGACTGGTACTATATTGTAATTTCTACCGGAAGAGACCTTACACTGGAAGCCAACCAGTTTGCATTGGAGCAGGTTCGCCCTGATGCCTGCGTCCACAGCAACGGAACGCAGATTCATATCGGTAAAGAACGTATCTATCTGCGTCTCTTTGAAAAACCGCTTGTCAAAAGACTGCTGGATTTCGCCATGGAACATCAGCTGTGTGTCTGTTCTGTTATTGATAATGTTCAGTATACCACCAGCCGCAAACAGATGGAACCGCTTCAGCATATTCTTGCCGGCGCTGCTGCTCCCGCCTGGGGCACTGCAAAGGAGCTTCTGGAGAAACCGGTTCAGACTCTGGGTCTGGCCGGAACAGATGAAGATGCCGCCATGCTGCGCGCCGCATTTCCGGAGGTAAAGGTTACTCCGGTTATCCCTGACATGTGGTGTGATATTATGGAACCTGAGGTTTCCAAAGCCTTCGGCATGAAAAAGCTGCTTGAACACTACAATCTTTCCATGCAGGATGTCATTGCGTTCGGAGACAGCATGAATGATTATGAACTGCTTGCCGCAGCCGGATTTTCCGTAGCTATGGGCAATGCGGATCCGAAGCTGAAACAGATTGCCGACATGGTAACTGATGATATTGATAAGGACGGAATTGCCAAAGCACTGGCTATTCTGACTGCCTGATACCGATTAATCCAATGGGGTTGGAGGCTAAAAGTATTTTGCCCCCAACCTGCTGCATCGCCGCGCCAGGATTTTTCCACATCTTTTCTACTCTGCTTTTTTTCCGGGCATCGGCAGCTGTGCCAGTACGATTGCTGCAAACATCAGCATACATCCCATCAGTTCTCTGCTGTTCAGCGCCTGATTCAGGATCAGCCAGCCAGCCAAAGCTGAAACCACAGATTCCAGACATAAGATCAGGGATGCAACCGTAGGATTCATATCCTTTTGTCCCACGATCTGCAGCGTATAAGCCACACCGCAGGAAAGTATACCCGCATACAGAATCGGCATCCAGGCAGCGAAAATATCCGTTACCCGCGGTTCCTCAAACAGAAACATCATAATACCCGATAAAACGCCGCACACAAAAAACTGAATACAGGACATGATTACGCCATCACCTTTCGGTGAAAAATAATCAATTACCAGAATATGTATGGAAAATAACACTGCACAGATCAGCACCAGAAAATCACCGAAGGACAAGGAAAAGGAGCTTTCCTTCATGCACAGCAGATACAAGCCGATCACGGAAAGCACCACGCTGACCCATACAATAAGTGATACTTTTTTCTTAAAGAAAAGTCCTAAAACAGGAACAATTACTACATATAATGCCGTAATAAAACCAGCCTTCCCCACCGTTGTATAGGATATGCCAAACTGCTGAAAATTACTTGCCGCAAACAGGGCAATTCCGCAGAAAACTCCACCCGTCATCTCTGCGCGTGTAACCGTCAGACGACCCGTGTTTTTACCCATCTCTGCAGCCGGATTTATTTCCCCCTGCTCCTTCTTTTTCAGATTCCGCAGAAAAATAATGCACGGAATTAATACCAGTCCGCCGATTATACTGCGGACACAGTTAAATGTAAATGCTCCCACATAATCCATTCCGACACTCTGCGCCACAAAAGCTACTCCCCAGATTACAGCGGTAAGCAAAAGCAGGATGGAATTACGCACCTGTGTTTTTCTCATAAACTGATTCCTCTCTTGTTTCTTACTTTGATATATTACTCCATATATCTTTTAAATAAGCAATTCGTAAAAACTGCCAAAACTTTATTATACATTTGAAAGAAGTATTTTACAAGCCCGCTCAGATTTTTCCACACGGTAAACGCATGATTTTCCAGCGTCCGTTAAACCTGTAGTATCACAAAACTACGGCGGCGGAATTACAGTATTATCCTGTGAAAGGGACCTTAGAGAACGCCGGTACTTAACGATCGGGCTGTCTGAAAGACAGTTCGAGAGTTTAGTTCCGCTGCGTTCGATCAGAGCGAGAGCGAGTCCCCGAACAGGATATTACTGTAATGGAGCCTTCACACATTTTCACACTAATAGAATGAACCATTATCAGAAGCATGCGTTTACCGTGGATTTTTCCAGCCTTTATTAAACTATCAATCAATCTGTCTGTTGCAAAACTGCAAAATTCCCAGATGAAGCACCCAGGCAACCCTCTCCTGATAGGAATCCTGAACCAGAAGCTGCGCCTCTTTCTGATTGCTCAAAAAACCGCACTCAGCAATGACCATGGGGACTGATGTATGGAGCAGAAGATAATAATTGTCATTCGCCTTTGGCAGACGGCGGTTTTCAATTTCCTGCAGCCCGCTAAATGAATTTTGAATCATAACGGCTGCCCGTTCTCCTTCCTTAGAAGCTTTATAATAGAAAACCTGAGGGCCGCATACTGAGGTTTCATGGTAACTGTTCTGATGAATGCTGACAACCAGATCTGGCTGCGTACTTTCTATCACAGATACCCTGGCGTTCATATCTGACATTTTTTTATTAACAGCAGAAGAATCATACAACGGAGCATCCGATTCGCGCGTCAGTATAACCTTCACGTCCGCCGCTTCCAGAAATCCCTTCAGCTTCTGCACCACAGCCAGATTGATATCCTTCTCTTTCGCACCGTTGCAGCCTATTTTGCCTGGATCGGCAGCTCCATGGCCAGCGTCCAGTACCACGCGATACTTTCCCTTTCCTTTCAGAGATTCATTCTCTTTCAGAGATTCATTTCCTTTC
>JAUNPP010000001.1:2670-63846 GCA_030536685.1 Lachnospiraceae bacterium | reverse complement strand
TATTTGCTCCTGCAAAATTATCTGCTCCTGTAAAATTCCTCGTTCTTACAGAGACGTTTTCTCCAAATGCCTGTTTCAGGAGAAACGGATATTCATCTGTATACAAATTCATTCCGGCGACCAAAAGCAGCATTAATATTCCCATCATCAGTTCACAGATTGTGCGCCGTCCCGCACGCTCCTTCGAATCCTCCATACAAGATTCCCCCCGAACGGATCTGTTCTTTAATCATATGCCTGAAAAAGAACTTTTAATCCTCCGGTGCGATCACAATATTTCTCTGTCTTTTGTAAAAGGCCGGCGCCCCCGCATCCGTAATCACAAATGCTTCGGTAAAACCGGCAAAGGTTACGGATGAAATCTTATCAAATTTGGAACTGTCGCAGAGTATATACCGGTCTCTGGTGTGTTTTACAGCAACCTCTTTTACAGCAGCCTCCTGTATGTCCGGCGTCGTAAATCCTTCCTTTAGCGTAATGCCATTTGCCCCGAAAAATCCTTTTGTAAAATGAAATTTTTCCAGGTAGCTGCAGGTTTGCGACCCCGTCAGAGCCTCTGTACGGGTTTTAAGCACTCCGCCCGGCATATAAACCTGATATCCCAGACTGCAGAGCTTTCTCGCATGAACAATTGCATTTGTTACAAATAATGCATTCTTGCAGGTCAGATAATCAGGAATAAAACCGGTCGTCGTTCCTGCATCAAGATAGACAATATCATCATTTGTGATCAGCGATGCGGCATATCTTGCAAGCTGCTGCTTTGTGTCCCTGTTTAAATCCTCCCGCTCAGAAACTGTTGAATCCGCCGTAATTGTCTTGGAAAGTGCCACCGCACCTCCATGAACCTTTATCAGCAGTTTTTTTCGGTCAAGGTCATTCAAATCTCTTCGGATTGTGGACTCCGATGTCTTTAAAAGCGCCATCAGCTCCTGTACGGACTTGCTTCCGCTCTGCTCTACCATCCTTACAATCTCATTTCTCCGTTCTTCCGTTAACATATTTCCTTTCCTCCTTTATATAGACGTTTGTTTTGCGTGAGCCAATGTCTGTTTTTTCATGCAGGCACGAAATACATGACGTTTTGCTCCTGATATGCTAAGACAAATAGAATCCATTATATGACCGTTTGTGACTGCAAATTATTGCAAATCCATCAATTACAGTCTTTATATACGATATTATAAAAGAATACGCCGTATTTGTCAAAAAATTCTGTGCAACTTTTTGACCGTTTGTGATTGACATTGACTGTTTGTGATGTTATAATCAGGGCACAAATAAAAAAGAACGGAATCGTTCAAAATCAGTCACCAACATTTCTCAATGCCGGATTTTGGCGCATAGTATAGAAAGGAGTTTCTTATGATTTATACTGTAACATTCAATCCCTCTCTGGATTACATTGTAACTGTTAAAGATTTTACACTTGGTATGGTAAACCGTACCTGCGAGGAAATCATTTTCCCCGGCGGCAAAGGTATCAATGTTTCAATCGTTTTAAAGAACCTTGGTATGGACAGCACTATTCTCGGTTTCACAGCAGGCTTTACCGGAAAGGAGATCCAGAGACGCGTAACAGAAATGGGATGCAAGGACGAACTGATCCCTATCGCGAATGGTATGTCACGTATCAATCTGAAGCTTCGTTCCAACGAAGAAAGTGAAATCAACGGTATGGGACCCGTAATTGATGATGAAGCGATCAAAGCATTATATGCAAAACTGGATACACTGAAAGAAGGCGACGTACTGGTTCTGGCAGGAAGTATTCCTTCCTCCATGCCCGATACCATTTACAGTGATATCATGAAATTCCTTGAAAATAAGGGCGTTATGATTGCTGTAGATGCTACGAAGGATCTTCTGATGAACGTTCTTCCCTACCATCCCTTCGTAATCAAACCCAACAATCACGAGCTGGGCGAGATTTTCCATGTTACTTTGAAGGAAAAAGACGATGTTATCGTTTATGCAAAGAAGCTGCAGGAACAGGGCGCACGCAACGTACTCGTTTCCATGGCAGGCGACGGAGCTGTTCTGGTTGCTGAAGACGGTTCTGTTTACACCAGCGAAGCGCCTAAGGGCAAGGTTGTAAACTCTGTTGGCGCAGGCGACTCCATGGTTGCAGGCTTCGTATACGGATATCTGACCTCTTCCGATTACAAAACCGCGTTTAAAATGGGTATCTCTTCAGGAAGTGCCAGTGCTTTCTCAGAAAATCTGGCAACAAGAGAAGAAGTTGATGCCATTTTTAATACATTAACTTTTTAACTTATTAACTTATTCACCACAATTCAGTAACACAGCTGAATTAGCATCTATTTTTTAAGTCTAGGGGGAAATGACTTATGAAAATTACTGATTTACTGGCTGCGGAAAGCGTATGCCTGAACGGCTCTGCCAAAGACAAAGCCGACGTACTCAACCAGATGGTTGATCTAATGGCAGCAAGCGGCAAGGTTTCCAATCGTGAAATCTACTTAAAAGCTGTATTTGCCAGAGAAGAAGAAGGAACTACAGGTGTTGGTGACGGAATTGCAATTCCGCACGGACGCTGCAGCGGCGTAAGCAGACCTGGTCTGGCTGCTATGGTTCTTCCTGCCGGTGTAGAATACGAAGCACTGGATGATGAACCGGTTAACCTGATTTTTCTGATTGCTGCTCCGGAAGGCGCAGGAAGCGTACACATTGACATTCTGAGTAAGCTGTCTACCATGCTGATGGATGATGACTTTACGGAATCCTTAAGAAAAGCAAAATCTGTTGATGAATTTTTAAAGATCATCGATGATGCTGAATCTGAAAAGGATGAAGCAGACGCTGCTAAAGAAGCTGCTGCAAAAGCAACCAATCTGGCTGCTGACAAGGCAAGCGCAAAGCAGGTTCTGATTCTGGCCGTTACTGCCTGTCCTACCGGTATTGCTCATACCTATATGGCAGCAGAAAGCCTGGAAAAAGCTGCAAAAAAGATGGGCTATCTGGTTAAAGTAGAAACCAGAGGCTCAGGCGGTGCTAAAAACGTACTGACCGATGAAGAAATCGCTGCTGCTGATGGTATTATCGTAGCTGCTGATACAAACGTTCCCATGGATCGTTTTGACGGCAAAAAGCTGATTGAATGTCAGGTTTCAGATGGTATCAACAAGGCTGAAGCGCTGATCAGCAGCATCGCAGAAGGCAGTGCGCCGGTTTACAAAGCAGCCGGCGGCGCTAAGCAGAGTTCTTCCGTAGCTTCAAAAGGCGGCGCAGGACATACTATTTACAAACATTTGATGAATGGTGTATCCCATATGCTTCCTTTCGTTGTAGGCGGCGGTATCCTGATTGCAATTGCTTTCCTGATCGACGGTTTATCTGTTGATCTGAATTCACTGGCTCCCGAAATTCGTGCAAATTTCGGTACCATCACTCCTGCAGCTGCTTTATTTAAAAATATCGGTGGCGCAGCATTCAGCTTCATGCTCCCGATCCTTGCCGGCTTTATCGCCATGAGTATTGCTGACCGTCCCGGTCTGGCTGTTGGTTTTGTAGGCGGCTATCTGGCAGCAAACGGAACCTCCGGTTTCCTTGGAGCACTGGCAGCAGGCTTCATCGCCGGTTATCTGGTAAACCTGTTAAAGAAAGTATGTGACAAGCTTCCCAATGCTCTGGACGGAATCAAACCGGTACTGCTTTATCCTGTATTCGGTATCCTGTTCATCGGAATTGGCATGCAGTTTGTTATCGAACCTATCGTAGGCTTTTTAAATACCGCTTTAAATAATGGTCTTGGCAGCCTGACCGGTGCAAACGCGATTCTGCTTGGTCTGATCCTCGGCGGTATGATGTCAATCGATATGGGCGGCCCCTTCAACAAGGCTGCTTACGTATTCGGTACCGCATCCATCGCAGCCGGCAACTACAACATTATGGCTGCTGTTATGATTGGTGGTATGGTTCCTCCCTGCGCAATTGCTCTGGCAACTCTCCTTTTCAAGAACAAGTTTACAGAACAGGAACGCAAATCCGGCCCTACTAACTTTATCATGGGACTTTCCTTCATCACAGAAGGCGCTATCCCCTTTGCAGCATCCGACCCTCTGCACGTACTGCCTCCCTGTATTATCGGCGCAGCTCTCGCAGGCGGTTTATCCATGGCATTTAACTGTACACTGATGGCTCCTCACGGCGGTATCTTCGTATTCCCCGTAGTAGGAAATACCCTCATGTATCTGGTAGCTTTAGTAGCCGGCACAATCGTTGGCGGAGTTCTCCTGGGTATGTTCAAAAAACCCGTTGAAGAATAAATAAACTCCGAATTTTTTAATTTTGATAATGCTCTGCCTTACAGATGCAGATCATTGAATAGATAATTTTCCAATCGTATCAGAAGCGGTTCCGCTCACCGCTTCCGATACACTCAAAAAAGGGTCTGAACCAGTTTTTCCGCTTCAGACCTTTTTTTGATTTGAAAATAATTTTTCATTGGCATTTTCGCTTATAATTCACTTACAATGCATCTTCTCAGCCGCTTCTCTCCATGGAACCACATACCCTGCTCCATGTGAACAGAATACCGAACCTGCAGGATTCGCCAGATCCTTTTCCGGCTCATAACCCAGGGCTTCTATCACTTCCTGTGCATTGTGACACGGGCGATATCCGATCATGGTAAAACGAACGCTTCCCCGTCCCTTTGTATAAGCCGCCAGCTCAACCGGATATTCCATAAAGCAAACCGCAGGGCCTTCACCTTTCAAAACCGCCATATCTCCATTCAGCTCAAAAGGCTCAAAACTGCCATTTCTAAGCTGAACATCTGCCATCGCACGTCCAATATCCGCAGACGGAACGCTCACAGCAAACGCATACCACGGCTCTAAAAGCACAGCTGCATTCTTCTCACGTGCCTGCATCAGTCCATGTCGGACTGCACGGTACACCGCTTCTCTGAAATCTCCGCCTTCCGTATGCTTTAAATGAGAACGTCCTGTTACCAAAGTAAACCTTACATCCGTAAGCGGAGCACCCGTCAACACGCCTCTGTGTTCCTTTTCTGTTACGTGTGTCAGAATCAGACGCTGAAAATTCAGATCCAGCACATCAGTGCTGCAAATGGAAGCCGTTTCGATTCCGCTTCCCGCCGGCAAAGGTTCCATCAGAAGATGTGCCTCCGCATAATGGCGCAGCGGTTCATAATGTCCGCAGCCTGTCACCGGGCTGTTAATCGTTTCTTTATACAAGATCCGACAGGGGCCAAAATCCAGAGAAAGACCGAATCGGGTTTCAAACTGATATTTCAGAATTTCCAGCTGGATCGGCCCCATGATATGCACCTGAATTTCCTTCAGATGGTCATCCCGGTAAACCTTCAAAGCCGGTTCTTCCTCCTCCAGCAGACGCAGGAGTCCAAGCAGCTTCTTCTCATCACAGCCGTCAGGAGGTATTGCTGCCGCCGTCAGAACCGGTTCCGTATCATATACGCAGCGGGTCTGATCCGCTCCCAGCCCGTCCCCAGGCCATGTTTGTGATAATCCTGCTGCCGCACAAAGCATACCCGTCTCCACGCTGGCAACCGTCTGATACCTTCCGCCATGGTAAATCCTTAACTGATTCACTTTTTCTTCCCGACGCGGATTCCCATATGAAACCACATCCTTCACCTTCAGCATTCCGCCTGTCACCTTAAAAAAGGTCAGCCTCTCGCCCTGAGAATCATGCAGAATCTTATATACACGAGCAGAAAAAGCGCCTTTTTGCCTCTCGGATTTCTGTGCTCCCGTCCTTTGAGCATCATCCTGCTCCTTCTGCAGCGGCAGAAGCCACCTCATCCCCTTTAAAAGAGAGACGATTCCCTCACGCTGCAGCGCAGAACCCATAAAACACGGAAAAAGTTTTCTTTCACAGAAGGCCCCGGCAATTGCTCCACACCACTCTTTTACAGAATAATCCTCCTCCAGATAATGCTCCATCAGTTCTTCATCACAAACTGCAATTTCCTCAAGAACCTTCTGAGGCAGCTGTATCACCTGTGATAAATCTTTCTTCGTTTCCTCCGGGTTATCCACAGAATCCGAAAATACAGAAGAGAAATCCACAATCTGTTCCGACAACCTGCCTCTCATCTGTGCAAAAAGAGTCTCCGGACAAGCTGTCTCACGATCCATCTTGTTCAAAAACAGAAAAACAGGAATCTGATATTTTTCCAGCAGTCTCCAGATATTCTCCGTATGTCCCTGTACGCCATCCGTTCCGCTGATTACCAGAATAGCCGCATCCATAACACTCATAGCCCGTTCCATCTCAGGAGTAAAGTCAGCATGACCGGGAGTATCCACCAGTGTACACCGATGCATACGCTCCCCGCACGCCCCCTTTTCATCAAGCCGTTCCAGCTCAAACTGAGCCTGTTTGGAAAAAATCGTAATTCCTCTGCTTCTTTCCATCTCATCATCATCCAGAAAACAATCTCTGTGATCAACACGTCCAAAGCTTCGGATTGCTCCCGTTTCATACAATATCGCTTCCGTTAAGGTCGTCTTTCCCGCATCTGCGTGTGCCATAATACCAAGTACAACATGATTTATCCCGTCCACCTGTCATATCCTCATTTCTTTTCCGTAATTTCTGTAGTTTTCCCTGCCTCCATAGCTTCCACTATTTCCATAATTTCCGCTATCTCCATAGTTTCCGCTATCTGACATATTTCACCTTTTATCAATAAGGAGCAGCCCCAATGGAACTGCTCCCTCACCCGTAAGTTTTGCAGTCCGTTTCAAAACCGGGCTGCAAAACAATTCACAGCTGCACATGACATCTGCTGATATAAACTGCAGAATGTTTCAAAATCAATATCCTCCGACAACGCCAGCCCGGCCTTTCGGCCTTTCACTTAAGCCGCTGCCGCTGTCTCTTACTGCTGCTTCAGATACTCTGAAATACTGTCCCATACAGCATCTGTTTCCATACCGATTCTCCAAAAAGCTACTCCGGCTACTGAAGCCTCGGAAACCACATTGAGCTTTGCTTCCAAAGATTTTATATCTTCCACCCAGATTCGCTGTTTTCCATGCTCTTTCGGAATCTCTACATAATATTGCCCGGTACTTTCATCCCACTTGGGTTTCACCCCGGCTTTTTTAATCACCTTTGCAATTTCATCCATCGACAGAGCTACGGAATCAAGAGAATAGCTTGCATACTCGGAATTCCCATCCGAGCGAAGCTTTGCACCGGGAGCTGCGTACTTTGCAGGTACTTCTGTCCAGACTCTCGCGTAAAACGGAAGTCCGCTGATAATCTTTTCTTTCGGTACCATCTCAAGCGCCGCATCGATTCCCTCTTTCACATAAGAAAGAGATGCCACGGAACCTGCCTCTGAACCCTGCCAATGCTCATCATAGCCCATCAGCACTACATAATCAACCATACGTCCCTGTTCTTTCATATCGTAACAATATTTGATAAATGTAGGGTTGGCATTGTCTACAGAAAGTACAAGTCCCTCCTTGCGGCACTGAATCGACAGTTCCCTTAGAAACTGAATGTAATCCGTTCCGCATGAATCTGTGATGTACTCAAAATCCACATTGATTCCATCTGCCTTTACTGCCTTTGTATCTGCGATCAGCGTTTTCACCAGCTTCTGTCTGACAGAATTCCGGCCAAGCACCTTGCCGATGCTCATATCCTGATCAAAGTCATCGATCAGAATCCAGACCTCCATGCCCTTTTCATGGGCTTTTCTGACATACTCTGCACTGGATAAATCCCGGTAATTTCCCTCATTGTCCTCAAGCGCAAACCAGGCGGGAGAAATCACATTGATCCCCCTGGTATTCTTAATCAGCGCATCAAACTGCCTGTTTCCCGATGCATTCTCCATATCATGCCAGGCCAGACAAATCGGATAATCCCGTGAAATACTGGTGTATTCAGGTTCCTTCCGAACCGCCTTGATCTTACCGGCCTCTTCTTTCTTCAAATCGAGATGGTCAAGCAGCATGTAGCCGATAAAGCCGTCTTCCGTTCGCACCTCTGCCCAGGAGTCATGCTCCGTAACCAGCTGTACATGATCACCTTTCTTTACATCTGTCAAAATTGCACTTCGATAGCCGCCCAGCACACGAACCGCCGTATCCTTGTCAACCGGAACTGTTCTGATGCTGCTTCCCGCAGTATCAATATAAATTCTGTCCGGTTTCTCATAAACAGCAATCTGAATATTCAGATACTTTTCCAGACACGCCGCTGACAAATACAGCCGGCCTTCCACCAAAAGTACCATGCTGCTGTCTGATACAGATTCCTCATATATCTTCTCTGCATCTGTAAACAACAGCCTGTCATCATGTCCGTCCCAGTAGAAACGCTTATCCAGCGAAGCTCTCACTGCCTTTTCCGAAATATACCAGGTGTCATCCTGAATCAGAGCATTCTCCTCCAGCCGCTCATAATTAACGATAACCGCTGCTTCGTTATCTCCTAATCCGTAGTGTGCGTCCAGATCTGCTCTTGCATCTGTAGAAATAACCGCTTCATATAATCCGCATCCGGTCAATATCATCTGGCAAATCAACAAAGGTAATATTATCTTTAACACTTTTCTCATATCGTACCTCGTACTTTCTTCTCCTGCCCTCAAAATACCCCAAAGACAGCTCAGACATCCTCAGGATATACTCAGACAGAACGAGTCAGTATATTTGAGTATCAGTATAACATATTACCCTGTTTTACACAAATTAAGGATATATAAACTGAAAAACCAGGAAACCGGGACAGGTATTCCTAATAGTTCAAAAAACAACAGAACCCTGTTTTTCAGCGCTCCCAATGCTTCAGCGGATCTGCAGTTTTTACCGGTTTTTCACTCTGTCAAAACAGATCTCCACCAGTTTTCCACTGTCATCCAGCACATAGTCACCCATGTAAGAGCCGCACTCTCTGATACAGCATACATTGGCAATATACGCAGAGGATGTCTTTCGCCCTGAAAGCTTCAGGACCACTCCGCGTTCCGTATAGGCCTCCAAATCCCCCTTCATCTTTTCATACGCTTCCCGCTCCGCTTCTGTCCGTTCTTCTCTCCTGACAGAACTGCAGGAAGAATGGTATCTGCTTCTTTTCATTTGTTCCCCCTCCGGAAATTACATGTAATAAATTTTAATCCCCTGCGGACAGCCACAAGCTCCGCCCGCATATGATGTGCCATGGCTTAATTGTGCGATACCCATGTTTATGGTAAATCTGAAGATTTATCTGAAGCAATGAAAATATCGATTCCATCGTACATTCTGCTGCCGGAAGCTGACCAAACTATTCTGCCTGAACTCCTTTCTTTTTATTCAGCTTCCATAGTCAGACTATATCACATTTCTTTTACGTTGTCAAATTAAATATTTAGTCATATGTTTTCTATTCTTTTTTTACTTTTTTCCCAGATATTTTATATTTAACCGCACCAATTCCTTTGCATTCCTGTTGAAGATACGTTATAATAAGGCTGGTTTATCCTGTTACATATACGCAGGAGTCATTTATCCTGGAATACGATAAGACTCACACTTCTATAACCGGATAAGCCTCCGGTGCACAGGCACCAGATTTTCATTGAAAGGAGGTACAGTATGCATATTGAAAAAATCAATGACAACCAGATCAAGTGCATTCTGTCCCAGCGTGACCTGCTCGCCAGAGAACTGGATTTGAGTGAACTCGCATATGGTACTGAAAAAGCCCGTTCCCTCTTCCATGAGATGATTGAACAGGCACATGAAGCTTTTGGATTTGAGGCAGAAAATACCCCTTTGATGGTTGAAGCGATTCCTGTTTCCAGAGAAAGTATTGTTCTGATCATTACACGAATTGATAATCCCGATGAGCTGGATACCCGTTTTTCCCGCTTCAGTTCTATGGATAACGATGATCTGACAGAAGACTACGATGATTCTCCTAACGGAGCAGATGAGATTCTCGACTTATTCCGTTCAGCTGACTCTCCAAAAGAGGACTCAGCCGCAGATGCATATGAGACTCCTGACGGAGATTCTGATGAAGATTTACTGCGTATCAACCACGAGATCCAGTCCATACTGGAAGGCAGACCACATGACCTGCTTTTACAGACCGGCGCAGGCGCCGCAGCACAGGATTTATCTACTGATACAGCTGATACAGCCGATACAACCGATACGACTGATTCCGATTCCGCAAAAGCCTCTGCATCTGCCGAACATACCAAACAGCGCGTTTTGGGCAGCAAAGAGCCGGTTAATCTGATTCGGATATACTCCTTTGATAAGCTGGACACGCTGATTGAACTTTCCGGAATCCTTCATCCTTTATACAACGGAGTGAATTCCCTGTACAAGGACACCGCTTCCGGTATCTATTATCTGGTCGTTTATCAGTCACACCACACTCCGTCCGAGTTCAATAAGACCTGCAACATTCTTTCGGAATATGGAAAGCGGGAAGGCGGAACATCTGCCCGCGAAGCTTATTATATGGAACATTTTAACTGTATTGTTTCACAAACCGCATTGCAGCGGCTTTATCTGTTCTAAAGCGCCGCCTGCAGTCAGGCGGAGGCTTTCTTTCCAAAAATCTGAACACATGCGTCATCAGGCGCATAAAAAAACCGGGAATCCTGAATCGTGCGAACCGTATTCAGAACTCCCGGCTTTTCTTATATGACCCTATCAGCCTTTTGTTGCCAGATATTTGTTGATCATATTAATAAGAGGATCTACATCCATACCATGTACCATTGCTGCTTCTTCCAGAGATTCCATAGCGGATGAAGGGCATCCTACGCAGTGCATACCTGCGCTCATAAGGATTGCAATGATACCGGGATCGATCTGTACCAGATCGCCGATGAGAATATTCTTATCTACCTGCTTAGCCATAATATATTCCTCCTGAATATTAGTTTATACAGCTGTCCCCCGACTGACGCTTCAAATGATGACCTGTAACGGCACGACCGTCTGCAGCTGTGATTGTTTTCACTTAGCCAATTATAGTACATCCTCTGATTTTATGCAACTGAAAAGATTTGTAAAAATACCCGAGTATAATAAACAATACATAAAAAAATACTGTTAATTTCCACTTGAATTATCGTAAATGATGTATTACAATGGACACAGATGAGACGGGAATCTACCCGTTACATGAATATTCAAAGGAGGTCTTTTATCATGGCATATGTAATTACTGACGAATGCGTAAGCTGCGGTTCCTGCGCAGATGCATGTCCCAACGACGCTATCACTGAAGGCGATGGCAAATATGTAATCAACGCTGATGACTGCTTAGATTGCGGTTCTTGTGCTGACGAATGCCCTAACGACGCTATCAAATCTGAAGAATAATTCACATCAGTGAAATACATATTCATCTCATGATTAGATCGTTATACAGACGGCAATCCGGCATTTGAGATTTGGCCGGATCATTAAAAACCCCGCGAAACATGTCTGTGATATGTTTCGCGGGGTTCTTTTTGGATTGTTCTCTTTAGGATTGTTCCCTTTTGAATCTCTTCCCTTTGAATCGTTTTCTTTTAAATGGTTTTCCTTTATATCCGTCTGTATCTCTGCCGTCTTCTGCGTCTTCCGAAAAGACCCGGGCTTTTGGACGCGGCAGCCTCATATCTTGCCCGATTGCCCTGCTGAATGGAACGCATAAATTCATCCAGCTTGCGGAAACGTTCCTCCTGGCGTCCTTCTGATACTTTTAACAGCTGCTTAATCTCAGGGAGCAGATCTTCCTCCACATGCTGGCTGATTTCCCTTGCAAGCCCGGGATTATTGCATAACATTGCCTGTGCAATAATATGAGTCATAACTGCCTGAAACTGATCCATGCGCCTCTGGCCGGAGTTTGGGTTATCTGCCGAAAATTCTCCTGATAAAGTACCGCACGAAGGTATTTCCTGTCCATTCTGCACGTTCCGCTCAGGCTTCTCCACCTGATCGGGTACTGTCACCGGATTTACCTGGGGCATCTCCTCAGGAGGCAGATTTCTTGTGCGCGGGATTTTTACCGGTTCATTCTTCTGCCCGGGTACTGTCACAGACGCCTTTCCCGGATTTTCCACCTGTTTTGCATAAATTCCACCGGGACTTTCTGCGGGTTCCTCCTGATTCTTTTTCAGCGGGATTTCGGTAACCTGTCCTCCGCAGGAAGCGCTGCGTTCTGTCTGCTCTTCCCTCTGTACATTTCCTGCTGTAAATGATTCCGGCGGTTCTTCTTCACCTGAAAGAATTGCCCGAATCGCTCTAAGCTGATATCCTCTCTCCTTCATATCCTTTATCTGACTGAAAATCCTGAGATGCTCTTCTGTATAATAACGGTGTCCCATTTCATTTCTTGGAATGATCATACCGAGTTCCTCTTCCCAGTAACGAAGTACATGCGCCTCTACCGCCAGAAGACGTGAGGCCTCAGAAATCTGATAATGATATCCACTCATCGCTGTCCCCTTTCGGAAAATCAATGCAGCGCCCTGACTGTAAACCTGTTACAGACCAGACGCTGCAGATCATTACGAATCATTTTTGATTATAGCACAGATATGCGGATATGCCATCAGACTCTGAGGCCTCTGTAAAAATTTATTTTGCTAAATTAGCAAATTTTGTATATTCCGGTAACCATGCAAGCTTTACGGTTCCCGTAGGGCCGTTACGCTGCTTGGCAATAATAATTTCTGATACGTTTTTCTCTTCTGAATCTTTGTTATAATAATCATCCCTGTAAAGGAACATAACCACGTCGGCATCCTGCTCGATCGCACCGGATTCACGCAGGTCGGAAAGCATAGGACGATGATCCGGCCTTGTCTCACAGGCACGGCTCAGCTGCGACAGCGCAATCACAGGGCAGTCAATTTCACGGGCCAGAGCCTTTAGAGATCGGGAAATCTCAGAAATCTCCTGCTGACGGTTCTCGCCGCTTTTTCCGGAACCGGACATCAGCTGCAGGTAGTCGATCATAACCAGCTTCAGATCATACTCCAGCTTGAATTTACGGCATTTGCTTCGCAGCTCGCTGATGGAAATACCGGGAGTATCATCGATGATCAGCTTTGAAGTACCGATATTTCCGGCGCTTTCTACCAGTTTTTCCCAGTCGTTTTCCGATAATTTACCATTACGCATGCTCTGGGAGTCTACGTTGGCATCCATTGCCAGCATACGGTTTACCAGCTGCTCCTTTGACATTTCCAGACTGAAGATTGCACAGCTCAGCTCCTTGCGGATAGTTACATGATGCGCGATATTCAGTACAAATGCCGTTTTACCCATGGAAGGGCGGGCGGCGATCAGTACCAGATCTGAGGGCTGAAGCCCCGAAGTCTGATAATCCAGATCCGTAAATCCCATAGGAATCCCGGTTACCGCATCGCGGTTTCTGGAAGCAATCTCGATCTTGTCAAGCGCATTCAGAACAACCTGACGAATCGGCACAAAATCGCCGGAGCTTCTGGTTTTCAGCAGTTCAAATACAGAACGTTCTGTTTCCTCCAGAATCGAATCAGCGCTTTCCTTTCCCTGATAGCAAAGGCTGTTGATCGTGTCATTTACCTTAATTACTTTTCTGAGAAGAGCTTTTTCATAAACAATCTGAGCATACTGCTTGATATTGCCGGAGGTGATAAATCCCAGCATCAGTTCCCGGACAAACTCAAGGCTTGCTGTCTCCGGTGATACGTCCTTCTCCTTCAGCCGGTTCTGTACGGTAACCATATCAACCGGTTCGCCCCGGTTTACCTGCTCCACCATACATTCAAATACCACTCCATACTGTTTGTTGTAAAAATCATCCCCGGTCAGTATTTCCGATGCGGAAATCACGGCATCGCGATCCATAAGCATGGCTGCGATGACGGAACGTTCCGCTTCCGCGCTGTTTGGCGGAATCCGCTTGATTACCTCTTCATCCATCTTGTCACCTGAAAATTACTGTTTTTCGGATACGTGAACGGTAAATTCACCAATCACATCCTTATGCAGTCTGACTTTAATAATATGCATACCGCAGGTCTTTAACGGTTCATCGATCAGCAGCTTCTTTTTCTCAATCGTCAGGTTCTTCTGCGCCTTTGCTGCTGCTACGATTTCTTTGGCCGATACGGAGCCGAATACCTTTCCGCCTTCACCTGTTTTCACCTGAAGCTCAATCGTGATATCCTTCAGCTCTGCTGCCAGCTTCTGTGCTTCTGCAAGCTCTTCTGCTGCCAGTCTGTCCTCTTTCTGCTTCTGAAGCTTCAGATTGTTCATATTGGTGTTATTGGCTTCCATTCCCAGTTTTTTGGGAAGAATATAATTTCTTGCATATCCGTCATTTACATTGACCAGATCGCCTTTTTTTCCTAATGCTTTAACGTCCTGTAATAAAATTACTTTCATTTAAATTACTCCTTCTTCTGTCATATCGTGTAATGTAACTTTTACATATTCCATAGCTTCTTCGATGGTGCAGCCTGTAATCTGCGCACCGGCCATAGTGCCATGCCCGCCGCCGCCCAGGCGTTCCATGATCACCTGGACATTTACGCTGTCAATCGAACGGGCACTGAGATAAATTTTATCATTATATGCGGTCAGCACAATCGATGCCTCCACGCCTTTGATATCCAGCAGCTCATTAGCTGCCTGCGCACCGGCAATTGTGGGACTTTCAAGCCCCTCTGACGGGCAGACGCTGAGAGCAAACTTATCAAGGTAGATTTCCGAATCACGAACCGCCTCCGCGCGGGCCTTATATTCATCCATATTCTCCCGGAAAAGCTTACGCACACGGACAGTATCCGCCCCCTGGCGCCGCAGATAAGCAGCTGCTTCAAATGTACGGACACCCGTTTTATTGATAAAGTTATTGGTATCCATCACAATACCGGCATACATGGAATCCGCTTCATCTACTTTCATCTTGATATCCTCACCGATATACTGCAGGATCTCAACTACCATCTCGCAGGCAGAGGATGCATACGGCTCCACATAATCCAGCACCGCATGTTCGATGCTGTCGTTCGACCGTCTGTGATGATCGATTACAACTACGCTGGAAGACATCTCCAGCAGCTCGGGAAATTCAGTATAGCTTCCGCGGTTCGTGTCCACGATAATCAACAGCGTATTATCGGACATCATCTCCTCGGCAGCTTCACCGCCGATAAACATGTTTACGCCGGGGCCTGCTGCCGTGTTCAGCCGCTCCACGACAGGCCGTATGGAAGAACTGATCTCATCGAGCACAATGTGAACCCGTTTGCCCTGAGAAGTCGCAATGCGGTAGACGCCAACTGCTGCACCTATCGCATCAAGATCCGGCATCTTATGCGCCATAATCAGAACATTATCATTATTCATCAGCAGCTCCTTCAGAGCATGAGCCTTTACACGGGCCTTTACGCGGGTTGTACGGGAAACCGTCTGTGCGCTGCCGCCGATATATTCAATATCATCGCCTGATTTAATCGCCACCTGGTCACCGCCGCGTCCCAGCGCCATTTCGACCGCCGCACGGCTGTATTCATACCGGGTTTCATAGGAACCCTCTCCCATACCAAGACCGATACTCATCGTGATATGCTGGTCATTGCCAATCTTGATATCGCGAATTTCATCCAGGATATAAAACTTATCTTCCCTCATCGTCTCTATATTCTTCTGAGGGAGCGCCAGAAAATACTTATCTCTCTCGATTTTCTTAACGATACCGCCCATCTGCGAAAAATACTTTGTTACTTTCCGGTCAATATGAGCAATGATCAGCGCCATTCGAACTTCCTCTACCTGGCTGACGATTTCTTCGTAGTTGTCAAGGTAAGCTACCCCCACAACCATACGCTGTTCCTGGATTTCCTGGTCCATTCGTATGATTTCAGTCTCATCCGCCAGACACATGGCAAACAGATAGCTGTCTTCGCTTTCTTCGAGCACTTCGGGAGTCAGAATTTCGTAAAATGAAATCTTGAAGTGCTTTTCTTTATAGGTAACATGATACTCCTTCTCCGTCATATCTGTCAGATCGCTCTTTTTTATCTCCGGAAAAAGAGAATGAACGCTTCTGTATCTGACAAGATCGGATGCGCAGATTGCATCAAATGCTTCATTGACCCAGAAAATCTTTCCATTTTCATCTACCAGTGCATATGGAAAAGGCAGTTCCTTCATCAGCTGATACTGCAGCTGTGACTGATCCATGGAAAATGAGATCAGCATCCGTTTCAGGTCTCCTTTTCCGTACCTGAAAAACCACAGCAGAAAAATCACCATAGCTGCGGAAAAAGCCAGAATCACGATACCCGCCCGAATACTGATTACCCATACGCTGACAGCCATCATAAAAAACAGTACAACCAGGATAACAAATGGAAGGCGGCCTCCTCTCCAGCTTTTTAATAATTTATCTTTGATTTTCATCTTTGTCCTCCAAAAGGCAAACAACCATATTGAATCATTATAGCATTTTAATGCCCTGTTGAAAAGAGTTGGTTTTTTCGCTATTTAACGCTATACTATAGGTGGACTGCCTATTTAAAAATGTATTATCATTACAAAAGACTTTTGAGGAGTTAAAATTTATGGAAGAAGCTATAAGCGATAACCTTCAGAACTATTTGCAGGAAATCGCACGTTACCCCCGCCTGGATAAAGAACGAACCCGTTACCTCATCTCGCACAAGGATTCTGATCCTGCTGCCAGAGCGGAATTAATCAACAGCAACCTGAAGCTGGTTGTTTACGTTGTAAAATATACAAACCGAAAAGGAATGGATTTTATGGATCTGGTCATGGCCGGGAATGAATCTCTGATTCATGGCATTGACCTGTTTAAAGCAGAATACAATACTGAATTAAGCACCTATGTAATCCCCTGGATCAAACAGGCGGTTCACCGGGCTATCGCCAACCAGAGCCGCACTATCCGAATCCCTCTGGAAACCTCCGATCTGATCGATAAGCTCCATATTTACATCCACAATCACAAACGTGATTACGGAATCGAGCCCTCCGATGAAGACTGTGCCAGACAGCTGAATATCAGCGTAAAAAAAGTAAAAAACTTAAAAGACTGGTCAAATCCGGTTCTTTCTATTGATACTGCTCTCAACTCGGATGACAGCGAAGGAAAAACCTTTGGAGATATGCTCTCCGGTACAGACGGAAGCTGTGCTCCGGGAGCAGAGCCCCGCACGGATACCATCAGCCAGCTGATTGAGAATGAGGCGCTTCAGAAGGCGCTCGCAGTTCTGAATTCCCGTGAAAAACTGGTAATTGCCCGCCGTTTCGGGCTTGGATGCACAGAGATCTGGACTCTTGACCAGGTTGCAGATGAACTCTGCGTTACAAAAGAAGCAGTTCGCCAGATGCAGCTCCGTGCTCTTAAAAAACTGCGGTCAGCAATTGACGGTAAGTAAAATTCATAAATGCAAAAATACCATAAAAACCGGAAACAGTACAGACCTCTGTTTCCGGTTTTTATGCTTAGTATGGTTTTTTATAATTACTGCTATACGTTTGTACAGTCGTTAGTTCTTATATACGATCTTATAAAAACGACTGTATGAATCCTGATACTCTGCTAAAGTATCG
Source organism: Lachnospiraceae bacterium (assembly GCA_030536685.1). Taxonomy (GTDB): domain Bacteria; phylum Bacillota; class Clostridia; order Lachnospirales; family Lachnospiraceae; genus TWA4. The sequence goes on along the minus strand of JAUNPP010000001.1, from coordinate 46,246 downwards.
TATCGGTCTGAACAGTCATTGATCAGAATGTTCGACGCAGAAAGTGAATTGCTGTTCTTTTTATAGCCTGTTGCCACTACCCAGTGCTGCTTTCCTGCGGGAGTAAATCCGCCTACCAGTACCGGATTTCCTGCTTTTAACTGGTTATAGATTTTTTTCAGATAATCAGAGCCGTTGTATGCTTTGCAGTCACTCGGCCAGTAAAGACGTCCTTCACTGTCAAATGAAAGAGTTTTCAGCATCTTGTCCGGTGTGATCGTCTTTTTGCGTAAAAACGAATCAATCTGAGCCAGTCCGCAGACAACGCAGCCGCTCTGGCGAATCGTATAAGATGTTTTTCCCAGCTTTAAGGATGCCCATCTGGAATCAAACTGAGAATAAAACGGTACTTTCAGCTTAACCGCCGGATATTTATACTTTGAGGCAGAGGAACTGCTTCCTGATGAGCCGGAAGAACTGCCCGATGACGGACCGGGAGTGGACGATGTATTACCGGAAGGCATAATAACATACTCTCCGTACACATACCCGTTCTTACCGCTGTACGCTGCCGAATACCACTCAGAATTATATTTTCCTGTTACTTTAAGCTTGCTGCCCCGGGGAATTTCCGCCAGAATAGAAGAAGCTGTTGTTGCTTTTTTCCGCAGCTTTAAGGGAACGCCGCCCTCTGTTACTCTTGCCGTTACCGGATAGGAACCACCACCGGAAAAAGCAAGATAGTCTCCATGCACAAAGCCTTTTATCCCGGAAGAAGCATTGATCTTATACCATGCTCCGGAAGAACCAGTTACAGTCACCTTTGTCCCCTTTTTCAACCGGCCAACGATCTCATAATCTGTAGACGGACCTTTCCGCACATTGAGATTGGCGCCTCCGGTTGAAACGACTGCACTGGATGAGGCTGCATAGGAATCGCAGGAAAATCCTGCAAAGCAAGCTGCAAACATGACAGCCATCAGCACAACGGCCATTGCACGGGAGATACCGCGCTTTCTTAATTTACTCACTTTTATACTCACCTTTCATCCTGAAAATCATATCCTCTAATCTTCTTTTCAAATCTTCTGAAAACCTTTTTGAGAATCTTCTCTCCTAAAAAACGAATCTGAAACAAAAATATTACAGAATTTCTATTTTCAGTAAAAATGCACTATATTGTCAGATATAATCTCCTTACTTTCGTATAGAAGCATAACACAATTGGGAATTTCTGTAAATAACTTCTTGCATTTTATAATATATTTTTTAGGTTACTGCTCGCTACTGTTCACACTCGTGCCGGGCACTTGCTGATCCGGCACAGGAGAACGTGTATAAATAGAAAAACTATTCTGGGATTTCCAGGTGTCAGGGAGGTTCAGGTGACGCAAGCCGGCTATGATACGCCCCTTACAGGCTTGTATCATAGCCGGCTTGCTGGTTTTTGAAGCTTTTTACTGTGGTTTCCCGTCTATTACTCTAACGGTAAAAAGAATAGTATCGTTTTCCGGCTTTCATGCCTCCGCGCCCGGCTGCCATCTCCTCTACTGTTACGAGCTGATATCCCTTTTTGATCAGGGCAGGGATGATCTTAGCAGAAGCATCGGCTGTTGAAGCATACAGATCGTGCATCAGTACGATCGAGCCATCCTTCACATTGTTGAGTACAGAAGAAACCGTTTGAGATGCACTTCTTGTCTTCCAGTCCAGAGTATCAACAGACCAGTGAATAAGAGGTTTTAAAACCGCCGCATCCACTGCTGCGTTTCGGCTGCCTCCCGGCGGACGCATCACAGAAGGCAGAGCGCCGCACGCTTCCTTTACTGCCGTATCGCACTTTTTCATCTGTGACCGAATCCCGCTTTCGGAAAGAGCGGTCAGCGTCTTATGTTCATATGTATGATTTCCGATCTGGCAGCTCATCTGATAAGCCCGCTTCACATAAGAGCGATAAGCAGAGCTTCCGTCCACACGGTTTCCCACTACGAAAAATGTCGCAGCTGCATCACATTTATCCAGAATGTCAAGAATCTCAGGCGTACTTGCCGAAGGACCGTCGTCATAGGTCAGAGCAACCATCGGTTTTGCAGGATCAATCGTTCTCTTTAAAAAGCCCTTCTGATCAAAAGTGTAGACCTTGCTTCCAATTTTATGGACACCGGTGTATCTTCCGTCCTCTGTCAGATAGTATCTGCGGCCTTCTGAATCTGTAAACCAGCCCATATTCTTGCTTCTTGTGCAGGAAACGCCTTTTTTCTGATAGCCTCCAAGAACTGTTTTGGAATCTACTACCCGGTAAGCTCTTACGGTATAATAATACTTTTTGCCAACCGAAGCTTTCTTATCCGTATAACTGACCTTACTCTGTCCCTTTACAACAGCAATCCGTTCCCATGAGGCGTCGGCGGATGTACCCTTGCGATACACGCGGTAGCCCTGAGCGCCCGCGGTTTTGCTCCAGGATACACGGATTCCGCTGTCGGTGTTCTCCGCCGCCTTCAGCTTTACTGTTCCCAGTGTCAGCTTTATCTTTACGCCATCAGCATCAAATTTGCCCCACACCTTGCCCTGTGAGGTATTGGCATAAGCCCGCACGGTAAAGGTGTATGAAATACCCGGTTCCAGGCCTTCTATCTTAAAGGATCTGGCTGAGGCACTGCAGTTTGCCAGCGTCTTTCTGCCGGAATCTGTTTTGCGGTGTACCCGGTAGCCATCTGCTCCCGCTACGCCTTTCCAGCTGACAACCGCGCTGTTCCAGCCGGCTGCCTTCACGCTGGCAGAAGGGGCCGCCGTTACCGCTTTTATCTTGCGCTCCTGACTGAAATCACCCGGAATCAGAGTTTTTCCATCGTCCGTCCAGATATATGCACAAACTGCATAGTAATAGGTAACTCCGGACTCTACCTCCTCCGTATAGGAACGCGCCTGATAGCTGCCAACCCGCTTCCATGAGGTGTCCGCGGTCTTTCGGAATATCCGATAGCCATCCGCTCCCTTCACTTCACTCCAGGTAAGCTTTACATGGTTATAATCCAGAGATTCTATCGTCTTGATCACCGGTGTTCCCGGCTTCTGCTCTGCAGCGGCAAAATAGCGCGGCACTGCAGCAGCACCAAGCAGCAAAATCAAAAGCAAACTGAAAAATACCATACCTTTTCTTTTGTAAAAACGTCTCATACATCTCACCTTCCCCTCTGTCCGTATCCTTTATGAACTTATCTGTTTCATCTGCTGTAATAGCCATTGAATCAACCGCACAGTCTTTCCTGTATAAATTCAGTATAACAAATCACATAGGAAACGCAATTCGTATGAGACAAATTTAATTTAATTTATGGTTTTTTAACTCTTTTTCGACAAAATGTTATATTTTTATAATACAAATATTAGAATTGTTATATTTTTTCTGAAACTTTTTTATTTTTTTAGATTTTTCCCGGCTTCAACTGACGAAGGATCATGGAAAGAGCTTCTTTTTCATCCGGTATCTCCTCCGGAAAACGACAGAAATACTTCGGCCAGCTGCTATGCTTAAATCCTTCCAGCAAAATGATATCTGCCTCCGGAAACATCTGGATCAGAGCCTGTTCATCCACCTTTTTTGCTTCATCAGACGGCTGGTCTTTTATCACCATCCAGCGATTTGCCGAAAACACCGCACAGCCGCAGGCGCCCGCCTTTCTGTGGCGAAAACTGTCTGTTCCCGGCACATCCGGTTCAAAGTCATGTCCATCATGCTTGATCGTCGCCACCTGATACCCCATTTCGGTAAGCATTGCTACAAGCTTCACCGTCAAAGTCGTTTTCCCGCTGTTTTTATAACCCGAAATTGCAAAAATAACCGGCATTTTTCTCTCCCTGCTCCTGAGTTTGATCTTTTGCTGTGATTTTATAATTTGCTTCCTTTGTAGACGCGCGGAACCCTTTTTCCGATATCGCAGACAAACTCATAGTTAAATGTTCCTGCTGTTTCTGCTGCTTCCTCCACGCTGATAAATTCTTCTCCATCCCGGCCGATCAGCGTTACCTCATCCTCAACCTGAACATCCTCTATTCCTGTGATATCTACCATAAACTGGTCCATACAGACGCGGCCGATAACAGGCGCCGATTTGCCGTGGATCAGAACCCGTCCTTTATTGGAAAGCGCTCTGGGATAGCCGTCCGCATATCCGATATTAATAGTTGCAATCTTTGTCTGATCCGCTGTCGTAACAAATGTTTTGCCATAGCTGATGCCAAGGCCGGGGCCTGCTGTTTTTACGTGGGCTACATGTGCCTTCCATTCCAGAGCAGGCTTCAGAGACAGATTTTCTTTTTTGACCTCCTCTGAGGGATAAAGACCGTAGGTAATGATTCCTGAGCGAACCATATCATAGCGATGATCTTCAAATTCCATAATTCCGGCGCTGTTGCAGACATGCTTTACAGGAATTTCCACTCCGCGCTCCGCCAGCAGTCTGACAAATCTATCATACTGCTCCATCTGCTGTCTGGTATAGGTTTTGTCCGCTTCATCTGCCGTTGAAAAATGCGTAAATATTCCTTTTATTACAATACCGGGAATCTTTGAAATCTCTTTCACGCAGTCTGCGCTTTCCTCGTTCGGTACAAAACCGATACGTCCCATACCGGTGTCCACCGCAATATGGATAATTGCCTTTTTTCCCATGGAAACAGCGATTTTTCCAAGCAGACACGCATCCTCAATTCTGTAAACAGTCTGTTCAATATCGTATTTGATCAGCTCCGGGTACTGCGCCTTCATCGTATAGCCCAGTATCATGATCGGAAGCGTCAGTCCTGCTTCCCGAAGCGCCACGCCCTCTTCTACCTCAGCTACTGCAAAATAATCCACCTCATCCTGCAGATATTTGCCTACCTCCAGCGCGCCGTGTCCGTAAGCATCTGCCTTTATAACTGCCATCATTTTAACATCAGGCAAAATCCGTGCCTTTGCGGCGCGGATATTGTCAGCAATCGCATCAAGATCTACCACTACATAGGTTCTTAAATCGTTTCTCATCTTCCATTACTTCTTTCATTCACAAACTTTATGTTTTACTGGGCTCCCTGTTTATTCATAACCACCAGTACGGTTTTGCAGAGTATCTTAAAATCCATCCACAGTGACCAGTTATCAATGTACTGCAGGTCCAGCCTTACAATTTCTTCAAAATCCTTAATCCGGCTTCTTCCGCTGACCTGCCACATGCCGGTAATGCCGGGCTTCATACTCAGACGTCTTTTGTGGTGGTCCTTATATAATTTAAATTCATTCACTGTCGGCGGTCTTGTTCCCACCAGGCTCATATCCCCCTTCAGAACGTTGAAAAACTGCGGCAGCTCATCGATACTGTACTTGCGGATAAAATGGCCGACCTTTGTAATACGGGGATCGTTATCCATCTTAAACATATTGCCCTTCATGGTGTTCTGCGACTGAAGCTCCTTCAGCCGTTCCTCCGCATCCGCATACATGGAGCGGAGCTTATAAATGTAGAAATAGCGGCCATTCAGACCCACTCGCTGCTGCTTGAAGATCAGACCTCCAGGCGATTCTATCAGCAGCGGAATCGCTGTGATACCGATGATCGGCAGCGAAATCAGGCAGCCGATCAGACCTCCGACAATATCGATTGCCCTTTTGATAAAGACCTTGCGGTAATCCTGTATATTCTGGGACACCGTCAGCATGGGATGTCCGCTGAAATAAGTGATCTTCTTCTGATAATCAGCAAAATCATCCAGAGAAAGCAGATTCAGATGTACGGTTACACCCATCTCCTCCAGCATTTCCACCAGAGCCTTCACATCAACCCGGTTAACCACATTATAATACTCTACATAAAGTACCACTTCATCCAGAGCTTCCACTCGGACCCAGTTTTCAAAATCGCTGCGGTTGGCCTTTACCTGCGCTCCGCTGATCTTCTGCCCTTTCATATCCCGGTCAAGAATACAGATTCCGAAGATTTTCCGGTCCCAGTCGCTTCTGATCTCCTTGATTGCTTCCTCCGCACGATCATAGGTTGTGGCAATTCCTACCTGAACAGCATGTTTTCTGCGGCTGTAATAGCCCACCACATACCGTTTGAATATGAACGTTGCAACCACCATAACACCTGTGTTGATAATTACAAATGTAAAATACACATAACGGGATTCCATCATGGAGTTTCGGGTTACCATCATCAGAACAGACATTACCACCGCAAATACCAGATTCTGACGGAAAATAAGAAATATATTATTCCAGAAACGTTTTTTAAAAATCTCCGCATACGGATGTAAATAAACAAAAGTAATAAAATACGATACCAGCACCAGCACATAATAACCGGTCAGATTCCGCTTGGCCCACGGACGCAGAAGCCCCAGCTCGTCAATCAGATAAATAGAAAGCAGGCAGCTGAACATAACGCACAGGGCATTCATCAGGTTCATTAATAAATAGATAGTTTTTTTCTTATTGTTATACATACTCTCCACCCTATCAGACACCGCCTCTTCAGGCAGCGCCTTTTCCTGTATAAGAACGAAGAAACCACAGTAGTTTCATTTGGACAATAGTATATCATAGATTAGCGGATTATGTAGCTAAAAAATAAAAAACCGATTTAAAAAATAAAAAAGAAAACCGATTCAATCCTTTTTACAGGTCTGAACCGGTTTTTACACTTTTTAAAATTTAATATCCAGCACCACATGCTTCTCCTGCTGAGATGCAGGAGGTATTTTCCGGTAGTCTCCGTACATATGCTTCAGATAGCCTTCGATATCTCTCGGTACGTTCCAGTCATGTCCCTCAAACTTCAGTTTTCGGACAGCGCAGAACTTTTTGCGCAGATACTGTTCTCCGAAAAAGTGGTTTCTTCCGCTCGGTACTACAACAAAACGGGAATGGTGGTTGTGACAGCAGGAATAGCATTTTACCGTCAGATGCGTCCAACGGTCAACAGACCAGAAGGACAGCAGGCGTCCGATTCCAATCTTGATACGGAAAATTTTCCTTGCCTGTCGGTTTCCCTCTGCCAGAGCCATCAGATTCCGGCGGTTCTGGTAAAAATTGCGACAGGAAAGCAAAAATCCCATTGCCATTGAGAAAAACCCATGAAGATAACGAAAAGGAGCAAAATCAAAGGTATTTTCGATTACAAACAAATCGACAAACATACCGCACTCTTCGTTGGCAAAGTCTTCCCGGCCTCTCAGGACCGTTCCTTTTAACCGTATCCTCGCCAGAGTCATCCCATAATCCGAGGTAGCCTCCGGCGTATGAATCCAGTACCTGTCCCCATATTTTTCCGTAAACAAAGGAATAAATCTTTCATAAGACCGCCTTGTCATGTTCAGATCCATGTCATCATCCCACGGGATAAATCCCTGATGACGCATAGCGCCCAGCGCACTTCCTCCACCTAAACAATAATGAATATTATTAGCCTCACAGACTTCAATAATATCCTCGGCAATTGACAGAATCACCTTCTGCATTCTTTTTAATGTCTCATCATCCAGCTCGATCAAATCTCTATTGCCGGAGTTCAGATTTTTAAACAGAGATACTGTTGACAATTTCATCCCGTTTTCTCTCCTAATCAATTCGTGGTGCTATCCTTTTCCAGTCTCCTCCACACCTTTATAATTTTATAGTTTTATAATTCAGTTTATGGTGCTGTCCTTTTTCGGTTTCTTCCACACCTTCATAATATGAGCTTCCTGGTCTTTTACAGGGGGCAGCTTCATATAATCTCCATACAAATTGGTCAGATACACATCCCAGCAGGAAGGCGCATTGACCATATGGCCTTCAAATTCTATTTTTTCTACTTTCACAAAGTCTTTTCGCACCATCCGCTCCTGGGGACCATAGCCAAATGCGATCCCTCCCACATAATAGCTGGAGTCAAAATCGTGCTTCATAGACACATGATCAATATAGGCAACAAGCCGTTCCACACCGATTCTGTTGAGAACCGGCTTCAAAAGCGGCTTCAAAAAAGCCTTTAATCTGGTCTTTGAAATCCGGGAAGTCATTTCAGGACGAACCTTGATAATACGAACCATAGCTCTGGCTGCTGCAACCTTTTTATAGATCCATTTTACCTTCCATGCCTCCTTCGGGAGACCGTCCATCGGAAAAATATCGATCCAAAGATGCCTGTCATATCCGTCATCCGAATATTCCTTCTCCATAACCGTATCCAGATTTTCAATTTTGCAGAAGGGATCATGCAGGTTCTTTAAGCTGCTGCTGCACACCTTCAGATTCGAAGGAAGCACCTGATGCTTCCCCGAAAGCCTCATAAATTTCTGATAATCCGGCCGCGGCATCAGAATATCAATATCATCATCCCATGGAATAAAGCCTTTGTGGCGGACGGCACCTAACAGCGTCCCTCCGCACAAATAATAGCGCAGCCTGTATTTTTCACAGACCTTTACAAACTCCAGCAGCATATCCAGCTCTATCCGATGGATTTCCTCTAAAGATAAGTATCTCTTCTCCATATTATCCGTTCCCACTAATCCGCTCTCAAATCACAAGCTTTCCTCTTCCAGAATCCAAGCTTTCCGCCGCCAAAATTATGAGCGCTCTGCTACAATACTGACGGAGCGGCGGATTCCTTCTGCAAGATCTACCATAGCAGACCATCCAAGCGCTTCAAGTCTTGTGCTGTCCATAATCTCCGGGGTCTGAACTGAGTAATCCACAACCGGCTCTGCCTCATCCTCTTTGTTAAAAAATGACAGTTTCAGGTTCTTCTCAGGAAATACCTGGACTGCGGTTTTGGCGAAATTCCGTATTGTTACATCCGATTTTTCAGATGCAATGTTATACGGCTGCATGTTTTCACCCTTGAGTAAAATTACCAGCAGAGCTCTTACCGTATCTGTCACATAGCAGAAGGAACGGTACGCCCCTCCGTTGCTTTTGAGAAGAATGTCCTCTCCTTTTACTACATTCGCAATAAACTGAGCCCAGACTCTGTCATCATTTAATGAACTGGGGCCGTAGATATAGGAGGGTCTGGCAATTCTGATATTCATTCCATACTGTTTGTGGTAGCTGGCGCCCAGAGTTTCCATTGCCCGTTTGCCAACAGCATAACAGTTTTTGTAGGAAGTCTGATCCAGATATCCGGACTTTTCTTCCGTCAGTTTCTGAGAGCCATCCGTTACTTTTCCGTACACTTTCAGGCTGGAAATCAGAAGCACTGACTCAGAACGGCTTTTCTTTGCATATTCCAGAAGCTGAACAGTTCCTGCCAGATTGGCATTGATCGTTCCCACGGGATCCTGTTCAAACTGAATACCACTTGCCTGACTGGCAGCATGAATCACATAATCTGCTCCAAAATCAAGGGCAAACGGCTCACATACATCCTGCTCGAAGAGAATAAAATCTTCCCTTTCTGCAATATTTCCATATTTTGCGCGTGCTCTCTGCGTGCTGCGGACAAGGCCTGCAACTTTAATACCAGACTGATATTTATCATTACGCAGTAAAAAGGCAAGCACCATATAATAACTGATAAATCCGGCAGCGCCGGTGATCAGAACAGTTTTTCCTTCCAGTTTTTCCCACGGAATCATCTGTGTATCCGCAATTTCTTCAATATCGCGGTAAACCAGTTCGCTGACTGCGTCTTTTACCTTATATTCCATATTTCAGTTCTTCCTTTGCAAAGGTTTTAAAATGTCTGTAGTAGTACTTTGCTCTGAGCATCTGAAGATCCTCCGGAGTTGTAACCTTAATATTATCTCTCTCGCCTAAAAATAAATGCACGCTTTCACCCAATTCAATCAGCAGTTCGCTGGAAGAAACCGGATTCAGGATATTGCGTTTGTACGCCTCATCGTGAGCCCAGAGAATTTTTTTCATCGTATAGCCCTGAGGCGCCTGTGTGATATACATAGAGCTTCTCTTATAGCTCTTCTCACAGTTTTCCCCGTCTTCACTGTATAAAAGAGAGTCAATACTGGGAGTTACCGGCACTGCGGTTTCATACTTTAAAGTAGCATCAATACAATTATCAATCAGTTCTTCTGACAGCATGGGTCTTACCCCGTCACAAATCAGAATCAGATCCTCCGGTTTGGAATATTCTGCAACTCTCATAACACCGTTGTGGATAGAATCAAAACCGCTTGCACCGCCAGGAACAATATCCTCTACCTTTTTGATCTGAAATTTCTCAACGAGTTCCCACAAAGTATCGATCCAATCCTCTTTGCAGGCAACTACAATCTTATCTACACGGCTGTGATTTGCAAAATGTGCCATAGTTCTGATGATGATCGGCTTTCCGTCTACTTCCAGAAACTGCTTCGGTATCTCTGCAGACTTCATTCTGGAGCCTACACCACCTGCGAAAAGCATTGCTGAAATCATAATTATCCCTCCTAAATTTTACATGTCGGTTTTTATGCATGCAAATTCTATATCTGTACCTGTCTGTTAACTATCCCCTTAAATCTCATCTGTTCATCCAAGGTTTACAAGATTATAACACAGGTTTATCATTTCGTCCATTGATTCATAGATAACGCAGCCACGCTGCGGATTATGCGTTACTGTTTACACTCGTGCCGGGCACTTGCTGTTCCGGCACAGGAGAACGTGTATAAATAGAAACGATTATGCGAAAAATCCCCCGGTCATAAAACCGGGGGATCCATTATTCTTTTGCATCCCTGCCACAGCAGGTTCAATGAACTTCAGAACTCTGTACAGCACTGGTCGCCTTCAGCTGCTGAACCTCTTCATTCAGTGAAAGCATACGCTGATCAAGCTGATCGATGATGTCAGCACATTGTTTCAATTCATCATAAATATACTCAGGAGCATTCCCTTCGAATTTATAATAAATCTTATGTTCCAGACTTGCCCAGAAATCCATGGCAATCGTCCGAATCTGAATCTCCACCTTGGTATTCTCCGTACCTGTTGAGAGATAAATCGGCAATGTTACCACCATATGGAAACTTTTATAACCGTTCTCCTTCGGATGCTTCATGTAATCCTTGATCTTTAAAACGGCTACGTCGTCCTGCCGTGCAATCATGCCGGCAATACGATAAATGTCTGACGTAAATGAACAGATAATACGAATACCGGCAATATCACACAGATATTTCTCCATGTTTTCAATCGTCGGCTCATAGCCTATCCGTTTCAGCTTTCTGGTAATGCTGCCAGGTGTCTTAATACGCTGTGTTACATGCTCAATCGGATTATACTTGTGTGAATGCACAAATTCATTGTTCAGGATCTCAATCTTGGTACTGATCTCCTTAAGCGCAGAATTATATAAAAGCTGTGTCTTTCTCCACTCCTCCGTCTGAGCGGCAACTTCTTCCTGTATTGTCATGTACATCTCCCGCCTGTTCTGCTAATCATCCGCCAAAATGCACAGCTGCGCATCCAAAACAGATATTTCGTAATCAGCCGGAACGTCCATAAGACAGAACAACCCCCACTGATTCAATTACAGCTGAATATCCTTTAACAGGTCGCCAAGGTTTGTAGAAGCTTTGCCTTTTTCTTTATAGTGGAAAGTTTCTTCCTTGGGAGCAGCTGCTTCCTCTTCCTTCTTAGCATCTTCCAGAACAGCTCTCATACTAAGGCTGATTTTTCTCTTCTCGTTGGAAAGAACCTTAACGGTTACTTTATCGCCAACAGCCAGAACGTCCTCGGGAGTCTTGATTCTCTTAGTGCTGATCTGAGAAATGTGAACCAGTCCGCTGATCTTGTCACCCAGGTCGATAAATGCACCATAAGGCTGCAGAGATTCTACAGTACCTTCCAGTACACTGCCAACTGTAATTGCTTCGAATTTTTTCTTTCTTTCTTCTCTTCTGGCTACTTTTTTACCGGAAAGAATCAGGCGTTTTTCATCTTCTTTTGCTTCAATGATCATAACATCAACTGTTTTGCCCAGCCATGATTCCAGATCTTCTACATATTCTGCAGAAAGCTGGGATGCGGGAATAAAACCACGAACGCCATCAATATATGCAACAACACCGCTCTTTACTACACCGGCAATTTCAACCGTGATAACGGTATTAGCTTTCATCTTTTCTTCAAAATCTGCCCAGACAGAGTTTGTTTCAGCAGTAGCTTCTTCTGTTTCTTCAGTAACTTCTTTTACGATTTCTTCGCTCATTTCCATTTACCTCCTGATAAAACTCGCGTAATTTTAATTATATCATTAAACTACATGAATGTCAAAATAACATTTCTGCAGAAATTGCTTATTTTCCCTGTTTTTCACGGTACTCTGCCAGCACCTGCTGGATTCTCTGCGCAGGATTTAACAGATCGTGAATACTGATATCGTGGTTCAGCGTATCGATCAGCAGAGCCATATAACGGCTGATATCAACGCTGATATAGTACGGGCGGGACAAAAGCTCTTCCTTCTGATAGATCAGATTGGTGGTCAGTACACGGTCGATCAGACCTTCTTCATAGTACTCATCAAACTTAACCATACCATTGGTAAACAGTCCGAATGTAGAGCATACGAATACCTTTCTGGCTTTGCGGCGTTTCAGTTCCTTTGCCACATCCAGCATACTCTCACCTGAGGAAATCATATCGTCAATGATCAGAACATCCTTACCCTCTACAGAGCTTCCCAGAAATTCATGTGCAACGATGGGATTGCGTCCGTTGACTACCCTGGTATAATCTCTTCTCTTATAGAACATCCCTACATCCAGTCCCATCATATTGGCATAATAAACCGCACGTCCCATAGCGCCTTCATCCGGGCTGATGATCATCATATGATCGCTGTCGATCTGAAGATTTGGCTCCGCATCCAGCAGCGCCTGGATAAACTGCAGGCTGCACTGTATGTTCTCAAAACCGTTTAACGGAATCGCATTCTGGATTCTGGGATCATGAGCGTCAAATGTCAGAATGTTGTCCACGCCCATCGCAACCAGCTCCTGCAGTGCGAGTGCGCAGTCCATGGACTCTCTGCCTGCTTTTCTGTGCTGTCTGCTTTCATATAAGAAAGGCATAATCACTGTAATACGTCTTGCTTTGCCGCCAACTGCCGCAATAATACGTTTCAGATTAGAAAAATGATCATCGGGTGACATATGATTGACCTTTCCGCAAAGAGAATAGGTCAGACTGTAGTTGCATACATCTACCATAATGTACAGATCATCACCGCGGACTGACTGGTTCAGCACACCCTTGCCTTCACCACTGCCAAAACGGGGAGTCTGTGCTTCTATGATAAAAGAATCAGCATCGTATCCGTCAACAGGAATCGTATTTCCCTTCTCTGTTCTTTCCTGATGTCTTTCCACCAGAATTTTATCTACCTTTTCCATCAGAGGCATACAGCCTTCAACGGGAACCAGGCCAAGGCGGCCTACAGGGATCGTATTAAATGAATTAGCCATTGTTTTCTCTCCTATGTGCAATCAGTTTTCTGATACGGATGTCATCACCATAAAGCTCCAGTATTTTGTAGTTACTGATTAATCTTGAACTGATTCGTTCTGAATAATGACTATTGATCTGCGCTAAAGTCAGATTTGTGGAAATCACAACCGGACGATCGTTTCTCGCCCTCTCGTTGATACAGGAAAACAGACGTGAAATGGTAAAATTATTGGCCACTTCTGTCCCCAGATCGTCAATAATCAGCAAATCGCATTCATAGATATGATGATACATCAGCTCTTCCTCCGGTTCCGGCTTATCCTGAAACTGGTGGGAAGAAAAAATCTCAAACAATTCTGCCGCAGACAGATAGATTACGGAATAACATGCGTCAAGCAATGCTTTTGCAATGCAATGCGTCAGAAAGGTTTTTCCGGTTCCCGCAGGTCCGGTCAGCAGAAGATTTGTCTTTTCATGTGCAAATTCTGCTGTCATTTCTTTACAGACAGCTGCTATATTGCGCATATTTTCCAGAGGACTCAGCCTCCTGTCTGATGCGGTACTATCATACCATTCAAATGAAAATGTGTCAAAGTTTTCTTTCTCCAATATCTGTCTGAGATTTGACTGACGGTACAGCATATTGATCTCCTTCTGACGAAAACATTTACATTTTTTTCCATTTATATAGCCTGTATCACCGCACTTTTTACAGCTGTACTGCAGCTCCATCGCATTCGCATCGTATCCGTTTGCAAGCAGCAGTACTTTTTTCTGCTCTTTCAGATCAGCCATGCGAATCTTCAGCTCCTTCAGGGAGTTTTTATCACCCCCGAGAAGCTTTCTGGCCTGGCTTGCGGCCAGCGTAGTGATTTCATTCTCCAGCTCGAAAACAGCCGGTATTTTCTGGTAAATCTCCTGAATCCGTTCCTCCCGTTCGCGAACATGTCGGAACTTCAACTGATTATATTCCCGCATGATTTCATCATACTGCGAATTGGTCAATGACATCTGACCGCCCCCTCTCTGCTGTCTTTATGAACAGTAACTATGAATTGATCCAACTATGAATTGATCTGCTTGAGCAGCTCATCATAATCATACTTTCTCTGCTCAAAGTCATGAAACTGCGCGCCGGGCTTGTTTGCCGGATAACGATTGCCGCTCCAGCCTGCATTTTTCCCGCCGTTTTGTTTTTCCTTTGAGGCTGCTTTCTGCCCGTTTTTGTCCGGGTCAGCGCCTGCAGCTTCTTCTTTTTGCTTCTGGAATTTCTCATCCAGTCCCTGTACCTGATCCAGACGTGAAATTCCGGCTTTCTTCCAACGTGAAAGAATCGATTCCACATAATTCAGGTTCGGTTCATGGATTGAAACCATTGTGCGGTTGCATGCTTCCACCACCATATCCAGAGAAAAACCGTATTCCTGAAACCAGCTATCAATAATCTTGCGCTCTGACGGCGCCGGCTGACGTCCGTTTAAGCCCAGCGCTTTCATTACGGCATACAGGTTTTTATTATGAAGCGGCGTGTAGATTCTGGCCTGTTCTACCGTTTTAATCTTTTTCCGGTGCCAGTCGATCGCCACCGCCTCCATATAACGCACACTTCTGTGACCGTTGGTCACACAGTATTCCACCAGATATTCAAGCAAAGAAGCTTCCATCTTTAACCCATCGTACAGCCATGCAAAGGACTCGCAGTCGGCTCTTGTCAAAGGTGTTCCGATATACTGCTCCGCAATAAACATCAGACGGCTGAAATTTTCGTCTGCTGATACAGCCGCAAAATCCACATTCCGCTCAGGAAGCGCCTCCTCATTTTCCATTTCAGACACCTGATTTTCTGCCTGATTCGCTGCCTCATTCACGGACATTCCCGATGGCTGAACGAGCATCTGACCTGATGACTGATTCACGGACATTCCCGATGGCTGAACGGACATCTGACCTGCGGCCTGACTTGCTGTCATTCCCGGGGTCTGCGCGGGCGCCTGGCTGGCCAGCATTTCCCGGTCAGCTCTGCCGGAATTTTCTTTTGCAGGCAGATCCAGCAGGCAGATTCCCGAAAGTTTCTTTCCTCCTGCTTCATATTCCAGCTTCATCAGCCCTTTTCTCTCCCAGTAGCGCAGAGAACGAAGCACGTCGCTTTCACTGCAGTCCAGAATATCTGCCATCCCGCTGACAGAAATCTCCTTCTGCGGGTCTGAAAAAAGCCTCATCAGCAGCAGATAGGTTTTTAAATGGCTGGAACCAGCCGTTATCATATATTGATCAATAAATATGTTGGAAATCAGGGTATATCCGGTTCCTGTCCCCATCACCTTCAAATTACTCATAGCGATTTCCCTCCTATTATCAGCATATCATGATTATACACAGTATATAAACCTATTATCCACAGCTCGCTTGTGGATAATGTGGATAGTTTTGAATTAAGTCTGCCAATTTCCAGAAACAACTCCATCATTACAAAGACAATATGTTGAATTGTCTGAATATTTGTGGATAAGTTATCCACAATTTGACCCTTACCGACAAAATATCAAAACGAAATCTACATTTATTGTGTAATACTGTGTTATTTTCCCAGAAGATTCTCCCCTACCTTGTAGATATCTCCGGCTCCCATTGTGATCACCAGATCTCCGGGCTGACAATTCGTAAGGATAAAGGTTTCGATCTCATCAAAAGATTCAAAATTGTGCGCCTTTGTTCCCAGCCTTTCAATTCTGTCCGCGATATCCTGAGAACTGATGCCTAACGTATCGGTTTCGCGTGCTGCGAAAATGGGGGCCAGCAGAACCTCATCTGCTTTGGAAAGGCTGTTGGCAAATTCGTCCAGCAGAGCTTTGGTACGTGTGTAGGTATGAGACTGGAATGCACACCAGATCTTACCTGTCTTCATCTCTCTGGCAGCAGCCAGCGTCGCATCAATCTCCTGGGGATGATGTGCATAATCATCCACAATCTTTACTCCGCCAATGCTTCCCTTATATTCAAAACGTCTGTGGGCATTTCCAAAGCGGTTCAGTCCTGCCGCAACCGCTTCAGGCTTCACGCCCTGCTCCAGTGCAATTGCCGCACACGCCAGCGCATTCTTCAGGTTGTGGATTCCCGGTGCATTCAGCCGGATTTCAGTTACCTTTTCATAGCTGCCGTCTCTTAAAACAAGCAGATCAAAAGAAGGATGTGCCTGTTCATCATATGTAACGTTGGCTGCTGTGAAATCTGCTGCTGAGTCTTCCAGACCAAATGTTACCACGCGGCAGGAAAGGCCTGCTGTCAGCTCCTCCCAGCCATCGATTTCACTGTTTATAACCAAAACTCCGCCTGCGGGCAGCTTTTCCATGAACAGGCGGAAGGAATGACGGATATCCTCCAGATCCTTGAAAAAGTCCAGATGGTCTGCTTCAATGTTCAAAACCGCCTCAACGGTCGGATAAAATGACAGAAAGCTGTTGGTGTATTCACATGCTTCCGTGATAAAACAGTCTGAGCTTCCCAGATGGAAGTTTCCATGAATGCAGTCCAGCATACCTCCTACTGTAATAGTAGGATCAAGCCCTGCTTCCAGCATAACCTCTGTAATCATGGAGGTTGTGGTGGTCTTTCCATGTGTACCGGAAATTGCAATTGAGGTCTTATAATTTCTCATGATCTGTCCAAGCAGCTCTGCTCTTGTCAAACGGGGGATGTCAAGGCGGATAACCTCTGCAAGCTCCGGATGATTCTCATGAATTGCTGCTGTATAAACTACGACATCGATTGCTTCAGGATCGATATTGGACGCAATCTGCTGATAATTGATTTTAGCTCCGGCTGCTTCCAGCTGCTTTGTCAGGTCGGATTCTCTCATATCAGAACCGGTTACAGTAAAGCCTTCCTTCATTAAAATCTCTGCCAGTCCGCTCATACTGATACCGCCGATTCCCATAAAATATACTCTGCAGGGTTCATCAAAATTAATCTGATACATAATATAGCCTCCTAATCTTACTTTCCAGAATTGCTGCAACTCTTCCGGGTGTCAGCCCGTCTTCATCTATAATGTAATCCGCGTACTTTTCATATTGTACGCCTCTTTCCTCCATCAGCTCCCGAAGCCCCTGGCCTTCTTTCAGAGCCACGCCGCGGTCAACCAGGTCGCCCAGCCGTTTTGCCAGATCCTGATAGGAAACCCGCAGATATATGACCGGTCCCAGCTGCTTCAGATGCTCCATCGCTTCCTTACAGTAAATCACGCTGCCGCCCGGAGCGATCACACTCCGGCTGACCTCGAGACCTGCATTCACCTGGTTTTCGATGCGCCGGAATCCATCCAGGCCTTCCTGCGCAATGATCTCCTTCAGAAGCCTTTTTTCCTGCTCCTGAATCAGCAGATCTGTATCCACAAAGCGGTATCCCAGCCGTTTTGCCAGTACAACTCCAATCGTACTTTTCCCGGCTCCAGGCATACCTATTAAAGTAATGTTATCACATTTTCTCATAAATTTCTCCCTAAACTTCCTGACAAAAAACAGCCTGAAATCAGTTATTTGATTTCAGGCTGCAAAATTCAATGAAAACTTACTCAGCTTTCGTCTCTCCTGATGCATCATCTGCAGGCGTTTCTGCTTCTGATTCCAGCGTATCCAAAATACCTGTCATATCAGTTACCACCATTGACTCAGCATTATAATTCGGCTTGGAATCCTGATAGTCCTTATATGCATTCTTAGCGGTAAGCCCAAGCAGTACAACCAGAGCTCCCGTAAGCACAAGACCTGCTGCCCAGCCACCGATATGCGCAAGACGTTTTTTCTTCTTTTCTTTTTCCAGAATCTCTTTCCTGTTTTTCTTCTCTTCTTTATATTTATTAACTTTTTCTACACTCATCGGTTCTACAATCCTTTCCCTGCATCCAATTCATGCTAATCATTTTATACTTCCTGTGCCAAATATGCAAGTGCTTTTCCAACAAAATCTTGTTATCTATGCTTTTCCAACCAAATCTTGTCATCTATGCTTTTCAAAAAAATCTTGTTATCTTTCCCTGTTTAAAGCTGCTGCTTTTCCAAAAAGCAGGAATCCGATAATAAACATTACGCTGAGGATCCCCACACCGGCGCTGGCATTGTCTGTGATCTGAGTCATCGCAGCCATTAAAGCCGTTCCCATAAAAGAAGCTCCTTTTCCGCAGATATCAAAAATCCCGAAAAATTCTCCTGATTTTTCCGGCGGAATGATCCTTGCAAAGTAGGAACGGGATAATGCCTGAATTGCACCCTGGAACATTCCGACCGCAACGGCCAGAAGCCAGAACTCCCACTGCTTATCCAGCTGGATTGCAAAAACAGCGATACAGAAATAGGCCAGAATACAGACCTTGATCAGCTTTGTATTGTCAATCCGCGCTGCCAGGCGGCCAAATAGCAGAGCAAACGGAAACGCTACGATCTGCGTCAGAAGCAGCGCCAGCAAAAGTCCTGTCGTATCAAGGCCCAGAGACTGACCATACGCCGTTGCCATCTCAATGATCGTGTACACGCCATCAATATAGAAAAAGAATGCCAGCAGGAAAACAAATATATTTTTATGTTTTTTTAACTCTTTAAAAGTCTGTCCCAGACGTCTGAATGTCGCCGCGATCTGATTCGTTTCCCCGGCTTCCACATAATAGATCTGTCTGTAATTTTTCAAAAGAGGCACAGACATCAGAAGCCACCAGCCCGTATTAATAAACAATGCAATCATGATCGCCATTTTCATGGAGATTCCAAGAGACTCCTGCATCAGCACAAAAACCAGACTGATCACAAACGGAATACAGCTTCCGATATAACCCCATGCATAGCCCTTGGATGAAACGTTGTCCATCCTTTCCGGCGAGGTTACATCCGTCAGCATGGAATCATAAAATACCAGACTGGAAGAATACCCCGTTTTGGCTATAATAAAGATCACCAGAAATACAATCCATGAGCCGGAAAATGCAAGAGAGGCACAGCCCGCAGCGCCAACCAGCAGCGCAATGATAAATACCGGTTTTTTCTTTCCTTTCTGATCTGAAAACGTTCCGAAAACCGGCCCGATAAACGCCACCAGAAGAGTCGCTATGGAAGCCGCATACCCCCACCAGGCCAGATAATCCGTGCTGGATACGCCTGCCTCATCCGCCAGCGCGTTAAAATAAATCGGAAGGATCGTAGATACCAGCAGCGTAAATGCTGAATTTCCTACATCATACAGTACCCAGCTTAATTCCAGTTTCGTAAGTTTCATATTATTTTTTTCCTGATTCATAATTGTTCTCCATGAAATCCCCACGCCTTAGCCAGAAAGCGGTATAAAAAGCAGTGAGGGATTTTCTTTTACACAGTCTCTTTTTTCAGGTCATCATGAGGATTTTATGAGAAATTTCTTTCAAAACGCTTTGAAAGTGCAGCATCATTCATGATTGCTTCCACAAACAGTTCTATTTCCCGCACACATTCAGGAACCGCCTGATGAAGCCGAAGATCCAGTCCGCTGCAGATTTCCTCACAATCAGGGTTTGCATGTGTCTTCATAACAGCTGAAACGTATTCCGAATCCCGTCCGAACACAAGTCCAAGCAGGAAAGTCAGCATGTAACGCTTCCCCGCCCCCGGCGCTCTCAAAATCTGCTTAATACGGCGCATCCTCTCATGACTGACACGCACGGCAAATGTCGAAACCCCTTTGTAGAAAACAGAAATCGTTTCTGCCAGCTCCTGCGAATCATCTACCAGCCTGTGAAGCGGAAAACTGAGGGCATCATGCCCCGCCTGCGTAAGCATATGGCGGTCAAATTCCGTCTCCTGCTCCATATGAGAGATTCCTGTTTCCCCTGCCATCCTGTCCACAAATCCATGGCAGGAGGAATCCAGCATAAAATGACAGATAAATCCCATAATATAAGCGCCTTCCGGTGAATCAATCCCCGTCACGCCAAGGATCTTGGCTGCCCTTTCCAGAAATACGGAAGCATTTTCCGCATGGATTTCATCTGCCAGCCGGCCATAACGGTTTTTTACCACCGGATTAAAAAAGAACAGGAAATCAGGGCCCTGAAGACCTGCAATATACTCTTTTTTATAATTCCTGACAACATCCCGCAAAGAAACAGGCAGCTGCCTGTAAACCATTTTTCCAAAACTGTAATGTGCATAAATAGCAGGCATTAGCGTACCTCCGTTTTATCTGGCTGCAAACGCAGCTGCCACTTCCTTTAATTTTTTGCGAATCGGCAGATGATAAGGACATCTGGGTTCACATTCTCCACAATCCACACAGGCATCAGCTTTCACCGGCATTGCGTTGTAGCGGTCCTTTGCCCAGTCCGCAAGGCCGTATCGGTTCAGATAACCGGCAAATAAAAATGCACTGGGAATATTGATTCCTGCTGTACAGGGTGCACAGTAGTTGCAGCGGCGGCAGAAATCATTGCCCAGCTGTGCGCGCACCTGTTCACATGCCTTTAATTCCTCCTCGCTTAAAGGAGCTGTATTGCTGCTTGCCGCAATATTCTTCTCAAGCTCCTCCACCTCGGCCATACCGGGAATTGCAACTGTAACGGCAGGATTTGATAATACATAACGAAGAGCCAGGTTTGTATCCTCAATCGCACCGCCCGCCATCGGCTTCATTGTAATAAAACCAATATTTTTTTCTTTGCAGGCTGCAATCAGATCAGCTCCCTGAGATTCCACGATATTGTAGGGGAACATAACCGTCTCCACCCAATCTGTCTCAAGCGCACGGCGGAAAACCTCCACAGAATGCGCTGTGATTCCGATATGTCCGATTTTTCCCGCTTCCTTCGCTTCCAGCATCGCTTCCAGGGCGCCGCCGGGCGCAACAATCGAATCAAAAACCTCCATAGAAGGATTATGGAACTGATACAGATCAATGTAATCTGTCTGCAGCATTTTCAGGCTGGTATCGATTGCCTCTGCAAACTGTTTCTTTGACTCCGCACGGCATTTGGTAGCCAGCACAAATTTATCCCGAAAGCCCTTCAGCGCCTTGCCCAGATATTCTTCACTCACAGTGTAAGCTCTTGCCGTATCAATAAAATTAACGCCTGACTGAACCATCTGTTCAACCAGCTTTCTTGTTCCTTCTGCATCAATTTTCTGGATCGGAATCCCTCCGAATCCCAATCTGGAAATTTTTAATCCTGTTTTTCCAAGAATTGTATATTCCATCGTTCTCCTCACTTTCCTTGCAGCGTTTTATCTGCATATCAATTTATCTGTGTACCGGTTTGCTCCGAAACCTCTGCATAATATTTTATTCCGGTTTGCTCCGAAACCTCTGCATAATGTTTTATTCCGGTTTATCAGTCGTAAGATACTGTACGGAAATGTATGCTTCCTTTCCTTCAAATTTTACTTTCCACCACCACACGTCGCTGCTGTCAAGAACCTCAACGCTGTCGTTCTGCTTCAAAACGCCAAGTGTTTCATACTTCGCACCAGGGCCTTTTCTGACATTTACATCAATCGTAGCCCAGGCCAGGTCCTCTTCGGAAACCGCCTGGCTGCTCTCGGTTTCAGATTCCTTTTCCGAAGACTCTTCTTCTGAAGATCCTTACTCTGAAGATTCTTCCTCACTGCTCTCCTCTGAAGTCTCTGCTTCTGAGGTTTCCTCATCACTGCTCTTTTTCGCAGATTCTTCCACTTTTGCTTTTACCTGTTCCAATAACTCAGAAAGAGAAACGCTTCCATCCGGTGATGTCAGATAAGACGCAGACACATAACCGGTTTCTCCCTCAAACAAAATCCGCGCCCAGTTATTGTCGCAAAGTCCTGTCATCGTCACTTCCTGTTCCGCAGCCAGACCGCCAAGCTTTTCAAAGCTGGTACCAGGGCCTTTTCGTACGTTAACCGGCGACGCCGCCTGAAGCTTCATATCCTCAAGCTCCATCAGCATTACGCCATCTGCTGCCTCTAAAATTCTATTCTCAGAGCTGCTTTCCTCCGCTTTGCTCTCTTCCGATTCTTTCTCTGTAGTGTTTTCATAAAAATTCAGTCCCCATTCAGCCTTTGTTTCGGCCTTCTCAGGAGCCAGGGTATCCGATTTGCCAGAACAGGCTGTTAATGTTCCTGCACCAATCAGAAAAACCGCCAGTGCAATGTTCCATTTCTTCATAAATAATACCTCCGTTAGATTCCAAAGTAATCCAAAGTATAGTATACATGAAGGGAGGAAATCTGTAAATAAAAAGAAGGAGTTATTGCTGTTCAGGAATTTCCGGACAGTAGTAATGTCCAGGGGACGCAAGCCGTCTATGATACGAAGTCTGTCCGGGGGTAAGTGTACTGTATCACTCACAATTAGCATAATCCCTTGGATATTTTTCCATTGGACTTCGTTAGCCTCAATCGACGATGCCACCGCATCGCCTCTTTCAGCTGCCTTGCCAATAAAAAAATATCCTGCAGGCTTATACTAATCGTGAGCAATACAGTACACTAGGGGTGCAAGCACCAATACGCCCCTCGCAGACTTGTATCATAGACATCTTGCTGGTTTTTGCAGCTTGTACTGTCATGAAATGCCCAACAGCTGTGGGAAGACAGACGCGTGATTTTGACAATTTTTATTCATTTTAACTACGGTTCGGGAACAACGCTAAATAAAGGAAAAAAGCTCGCGTTTATCCTGAAGTTCCCGCCTGTATTGACAAATATCGGGTGATAAATTATAGTTGGGTTATAAAAAAGGAGGTCTCTGAATGAGCAAGATTTATAAAATTGAAATTATCACACGTAAGGAAAAATTCCAGGAGCTGAAGGATGCGCTTAACAGCATCGGCGTGGAGGGGATGACGGTTTATGATGTTCAGGGATGCGGCGTCCAGAAAGGGATCGTTACTTATTACCGTGGTGTAAAAACAGAGGTTCAGCTGATTCCAAAGATTAAAGTGGAGACAGTTGTATCTGAGGTTCCTTATGAAAAAGTTCTGGAAACAGCTGAACGGGTTCTGAAAACAGGCGCTGTTGGTGATGGTAAGGTTTTCGTGTCTGAAATCTGTGATGTACTGCGTGTGCGTACCGGCGAACGTGGCGTTGATGCGATTCAGAATAACTGAACAGCTGAATAGCTGAATAACTAAATAATGGAGCAGCTGAATAATTTATGATGCCAGGGTCAAAAGGTCTAAATGCCGTTGTGCTTGCACAAAAAACATTTAACCTTTTGACCCTGGCATCATTTTATATATGACCTCTTATCTGCTCTTTTATCAGAGCGGCGCCTTCTCTTAAAGTAAATGACAGCCACATAAACGGGTCTGTCATTGCTGCCAGCCCTTCTACTTTCCAGTTTCCTGCAGCTCTTGCCAGCGCCATCGCGCGGTACATATGGAAATTATTGCTACAGACGGCGATATTCAGATTGCTGTCCCAGCTTTCACCTGCGCCGGATTCATAGCGCTGAATTATTTCCCTTGAAAACATCAGATTTTCCCTTGTATTTACAGAACGCTCCTCCAGCAAGATCCTGTCGCCTTCCATTCCGAGCCTTTCCAGATATCTCTTCATAGCCAGCGCTTCTGTTATATCCTCTCCCGGTCCCTGGCCGCCGGAAACGACCAGTATACATTCTTTATGCTTTTCGGCATATTCAGCTGCCTTTTTCAGGCGATAAGCCAGTGAACGTGTCACCCTGGTTCCGCGGACACAGGCTCCCAGAACGATTACATATTTTACCGGTTTGTGCGGAACAGCCCACATTTTTGAAAAAATAAATCCTTCAGCGACCAGCACCATGATTCCCATGGCTCCAATGATCCCAGCAAATGTAAGCCAAACCGGACAGACCCAAAAAGGCAGAGCCTTCTGACTGCTCTGACCAAGTATCCATGCACCTGCCCGCAGAAAAATCCCGGCTGCCAGCCAGACATAGTGAAAGGACGGACGAAGTCCAACATATATCATAATAAAAATAAAATACAGCAGGCAAAATGCACCTGCTATTTCCAGAAAATGAACGGTGATATTTTCCATCGGTTGATGTTTCTCTCCTTTCAGACTGATTAGATGTTGTACAATTTCATTCCTGTCCAACTGCCCTTGTACCCGGCCAAAAAAGTGGATTTTCCCCTGATTTCTTTCGTACTTATTGACATTTTTACTTATAATTTATCAAAAAAGTATATATAATAAACTCTGCATTGATGGAAATAATGATATTTTTGTTTTATACTATAATCAATTACTTATTTCTGGGAGGCTCGAATGGAAATCAACTACAAACTTGTTGGACAGCGTATGCAGCAATTGCGTAAAGCCAGCAACATTACTCAAGAGCAGATTGCCGATAGCCTGAATACTACTGTTGCTTTTATCAGCAATATCGAAAATAATCGTACAAAAATGAATTTGCGGGTTCTGACCTATTATGCCACCCTGCTCAATGTATCTGTCGATTATCTGCTTCATGCGGGCGTCACGGATTCTGATCATTCAACTGACGAGCTCGATGCAGAAATTCTGCACCTTCTGCGTCAGTGCGATGCAGCTACAAAAGAAAAATTGATCCGCTGCCTTCGCATTATCATCGAAAAATAATATATGATCCGTTACGGCAGTGCAAATTGCTGCACTGCCGCTTTGTTCTGTCTCTCTTTCAAACAGACCTGTCGAAATTTTGTCAAAAGCCTGTCGAAAATCTGTCACTTTATCTCCTCTTATCTCATCTTATCTTATTTCATTGGAAGTACAATCGTAATCCTTGTTCCCACATCCTCATAACTGATAACCTCAAAAAATCCGCCGTGCTTTTCCACGATCCAGCGCGCGATGGAAAGCCCGAGTCCGCTTCCTCCCGTTTTGGAATTTCTGGCCGGATCTCCTCGATACAGACGCTCAAAGATATGCGACATATCTTCCTTTCCGATACCAATTCCATTATCCTGAATTTCAATACAGGCCTGGCGTGCGCCTGATAAATTTTTACTGTCTTTCCGTGTATAAAGCCGCATGCGGATCTTGCTTCCGGCTCTGCTGTATTTTGCCGCATTATCGATCAGAATCCTTACGGACTGCTTTAACATCGCATAATCCGCCCAAAGCTCCACAGCCTCCGAGACCTGAAGCTCATACCGGTGTTTATCATCGATCATCCGGGATTCTTCTGCAATTTCCTCCATCATACTCAGCAGGTTCAGCTGTACCGGCTCAAATTTCTGCCTTCCGGCATCACCTCTTGCCAGAAACAGAAGCTGTTCCACCAGCGTATTCATATGCTCCGCTTCCACCTTGATCGCGCTGATCGATTCATCTAAGATATTTTTATCAGATTTTCCCCATCGATCCAGCATATTGATGTATCCCTGGATCACCGCAATCGGGGTTCTAAGCTCATGGCTGGCATCATCCACAAACCGGATCTGCTGCCGATAGCTGTTATGAAGCCGTTTCAGCATATTGTTAATCGCTGCCTCCAGCCCCTGAAGATCCGAATCCCCCGTATTCAGCATCCTCTCAGGAGAGCTTCCGTCAATATGTTCAATCGCCTCCTCCAGATCCGAAAATCGTTCCGGGGAAATGCTTTTGCTGGAGATTGCCTCCGCTGCCAGTGCAATTTCGTCAATTGGCTTTAAGTACTTTCGATAGGACTCTGCCCCATTCAGAAAACCAATTGCCCAGCACACCACTTCTATTGCAGCCCAGATTAAAAACGGAGGGCGGATAAACTGCAGAAATTCTCCAAATGGCGCCGTATAACGAACTCCATCCCCATCGATCAATACATATTTTAATGACTTCCATCCATCTAATGAACCCTCAAAGCCCCGCTGTATATTTTCTGCATTTTCCGGAACCAGCATCTGTTCAGCTGCCAGAAACCACACCAGGCATACCACCAGCAAAATAAATACAGCAGAAAAAATCAGATTTCCAAGCCGTCTCCACTGGTTGGACAGATTTAGCTTCCATGCAATAGAGCTGGAACGATTGGAAGTATACACGGACTGTTCTGCCTTTTGTTTACTCATCTTTTATCACATACCCCACGCCACGCACGGTAAGAATCATCTTCTCACCCACTGCATCATCGATCTTCTGTCTGAGAAAACGGATGTAGACATCTACTACATTTGTCTCTCCCACATAATCATATCCCCACACGCTGCTGAGAATTGTTTCTCTGGACAGCACAATATTGCGGTTGATCATCAGTTCCCGCAGCAGCTGAAATTCCTTGTTCGTCAGTGAAATTTCCATTCCTTTGTATTTTACAGTATGCGCCGCATCATCCAGGATCAGATTGCGCACCTGATGGATATGCTCCGGCTCCGATGCTGCCTCCTCTCCCGCTGCCTGACGTTTTCTCAGCACCAGCCGGATCCTGGCCAGCAGTTCCTCCACAGCAAAGGGCTTTGTCATATAATCATCCGCCCCCATGTCAAGGCCATTTACCTTATCCATCACCTGATCGCGGGCAGTCAGCATAATGACCGGCAGATCTGAAGTTTTACGAAGTCTGCGCAAAACCTCCAGTCCGTTAATCCCCGGCAGCATAATATCAAGAATCATCAGGGAGAAGTCCCCTGAAAGCGCTTCCTCCAGTCCGCTTCTCCCATCATACTTTTTAACAACCTCGTATCCCTCATGAACCAGCTCCAGCTCCAGAAAACGGGCAATTTTATCCTCATCCTCTACTATCAGTATTTTCTTCATCAATAAATTCCTTCACCTTTACTTTAATATCCTCAGCGCATTCCGCCATTCTGTCCATGGTATGATTCACGTTCTCCGTTCCAAGATCATTTCCACGGAAGGAGTAACGGAAACCGGTTAAGAGTCCCACGCAAAGTATAATCAGCATCGGCCAGAAGCCCGCGAAAAACAGCAGGATCGGAACCAGAACCGGTACATGCAGGATTTCCTTTCCACTTCGGCTGACAACGAAATCATTATCCAGGCTCTTGCGCAGCAGCTTTTTCAAAATCCGCTTCAGCCTGGAACCGGTTGATTCGTCACTTGTACGGGAAGCCGTCACCGTCACCTGCTGAAATTCCTCTGAATCCTGATCTTCAGTGGAATAGCCGGTACCTGTCTTAGCGCCTCTTTCCTGATCCGGAATTCTTCCCGCCCGATCCAGCTCAAGCATACTATCCAAAAGATCCCAGTTATTTCTCTCCAGAACCTCTTTTGCTTCCTGCTGGCTGATCTTTGCCTTCTCCGACAGCTTTTCTATCATATCCTGTTTTCCATTATCATCTTTCATCGTTTTGTTTTCCATTTCTTCCATAAGTCTTCTCCTTTTCCTGTCAGCAGCCCATAGCTGCTTCTGAAGTAAACGGAAGCGGCATCGTGATCAATATTCCCTGCTGGAAATTATTGTACCATCATTTAACATCACTCCGCAACCGCTTCATAATTGTTTTTCGTATCTGTAGAATACACTGTTAAAATTAAAAAAGCAGCGCAGTCCCGATTAAAAACTCATTAAAAACAACCATATCCTTATAATCTTCGTAAATTCTTCTTACGGAAATCCCAAAAAGATTGACATTACTTTCACATCTTGCTAAAATGAATCCAACGGCAGTTTTTTCGTCATTTTTGTGCATTTCTAATAAATCGCAATACTATATGACCGATTTAACTGTCCATAAAGATGGTACGTATTAATTTACGGAAAGGGGTAAAAAATGAAGAAATTAAAAGTTGTAGATCAGGAAGCATGTATGGCATGTAAACAGTGTGAAGTTGTTTGTTCAGAAACCTTCTACAAAGAGTATGATCCTGATTTATCATGCATCCGTATCGGGGAAAAGAACGAAGCAGTTAAGACCTATGTTTGTGTACAGTGCGGTAAATGTGCAAAGGCCTGCGAACATGATGCAATCACTCAGAACGCAAAGGGCGTTTACGTAATCAACAAGAAAAACTGTGTTGGCTGCGGCAAATGTGTAGAAGCTTGTCCTTTCGGCGTTATGGTTATGCCCGAAGGTTCTGAGAATCCTTCCAAGTGTATCGCATGCGGCAAATGTGCAAAAGCCTGCCCTGTTGATGCAATCGCTATTGTAGAGAAATAATTTACATAATTTTCAAAGTTACTGAATGTAAAAACGGGCATCCCCTTTTATTCCATAAATCGGGATGTCCGTTTTTTTGTGTTCAAGAATGCCATCCGCATTCTTGCTGCGAGCGGCTCTTCAGCTGCGCTGACATCATACATCTGAGCCGCTCTGTAATTCTGCCGGAGGCTTTATACTGGAAAAAGCTCAGATTCTAGCGTTTCGTTTTTCAGCACACACTGCCGAATCTGATCAAACGCAGGATTTTTTTCCGGGTAATCCGTGCGAAAATGAGGTCCGCGGCTCTCTTTTCTTTGCAGGATTGCCTTATGCAGCACCTGAGAAACCAGCAAAGCCGCCCTCAAATCCATATTTTCCGCGGCCTGCTGCACAGAAATTTCCTCGCAGTCTGCCATTCTTTCTTCCCGCCGGATTTCCTCCTGTATCTCTTCCAGGCGTTTTAAAGCCTTCTCACTGTTTTCCTGATTTCTCAGGATCATAGCCGACCTGAAATTCAGTTTTTTAATCTCTTCCAGATAATCCCCGGCTTTTGGAACCAGATAAAAATCGGGAATTGCACAGGAATCTGAAAGACTCTGCTTGATCTCCTTACTGTATGCAGCAGCTGATCTGCCTGCGATCCTGCCAAAGACAAGACAGTTTGCAGTGGACAATCCGCCCATTCGATCCGCCCCATGCATCATACCCGACGCCTCTCCGCAGGCATACAGCCCCGGCACACCGGTCTTTGCATCCGTATCAATACGGATTCCTCCATTGGACGCATGTGCAAAAATCCCCAGCCACACAGGATCTTCTATCGTAAGATGTTTTTCCGATTCCAGCCACTGAAAATAGGTTTTAACAAACTCCGGCTGATTTTTCCTCAGACTCTCTTTATAAGTAAGCTTCACGCCTTCCGGGTTTTCCAGAAACTGCCCAAAGATTTCTTTGTCAATTGCAGCGGAAGGAAGGCGGGTCGTAAACGGTCCATGTGTGGAACGTATCTCCATACACTTCTCTTTTTCTTCCCTGTTCCAGTCTTCAAATAATATCTTCTCAGGAGTCTGAAAAATACTATATTTAAATACCTTTTCATTATAGATGGTTTTCGGAGCAGGTTTTAAATAACCGGGCATCATCTGTATAAATTCCAGGTTCACCAGCCCCGCTCCTGCTTTCAGCGCCAGATACTGACCTGTTCCCCGCACATCTGCCGTATTCAGATTATATTGAAATAAGCCGCCCATTCCTCCTGTCGCCAGAATGACTGCTTTGCTGTGAATTTCAAAAACCTCTCCATCCCGTTTTACCAAAGCGCCGCAAACTGCTTTTTCCTTCTGCAAAAGCTCTAAAAGCACTGTTTTTTCCAGTGTCATAACCTGCAGCTGCGCCAGCTTCTCTTTAAAGATGCCCTCAGCCCCTGCCTTTTCCAGCCCGTTCCACGCTCTTGTCTTATGATCAAAACAGGGAATAAACTCCTTCTCATTTTTATTTGCCGCTTTTTTCAGAGTCACTCCCAGCTGTTCCAGAAACTCGATTCCATCGGCAATACCGGAAACCAAAGTGTGCACCATCGCCGGATCCGCCATTTTCTCCCCGACAGAAAGTATCGTTTCCTCCAGATCCGACTCATCCTCCGGGCTTTCCGGTCCTATCAGGCCCAGTCCCCACGTCCCAGGATAAAAGCTTGATCCCGCGCATATCCTGCCTCTGCTGACCAGACATACACGCGCCCCTTCAAGTGCCGCCTGCAGCGCCGCTGTAATTCCCGCCAGCCCCGCGCCCGCAACAAGAACATCTGTTGTTATTTTTTTGTACATATTTTATCCCCCCGATGTCTTTTAACTATTGGTATGATTTTTCTGACAGATTTAATGAAATTACAATCTTTTTATGATATAAAAAATCAGAACCATCCTTCCATGGACTGATTCTGATTATGGATTGAGCAAAGGTAAAATATGACAGCTATTAACTGATTGTATAATGCTCATTCAGCGATTTTAAGGTTTCCATAAACAGAGTAATTGCTTCTTCTTTTTTACCTGGCTGACGATAAGTCAAACGGTAATCATTGAGCATACCATGAAATAATTCACACTGAAGATGAGCCAAAGGTTTGATGTCTTTGAAATTGATTCTTCGAACTGCGGCGGCACGTGTCATCATAATAGTGATTCGTTCTTCCAGATTGTTATGAAAGAATATACTGGTAAACAGACCTCCGAGTGCATGCCAACTGTCAGGGAACATCTGATAATATTCGAAAATCTTTTCCGTTAGAGTATCCTTTCGCTCGCCAAAAAACAGAAGCAGGAAAACTTCAACGTTGTCGAACGCTTCCGTAACGAAAATTTCCCACATAGCATCATTCATAACGATGGGATCGGTATCTTCATTGACGATCTTCTGTATCTGAAAAACATAGTTTTCCAGAAATTTTATAGACGCAAGGAAAATCAAATCATCCAGATCTTCAAAATGCCGATAAATCACAGCGCTGGTACAGCCGCATGCTTGTGATATCTTTCTGATAGAAATAGATTTCAAACCATCACATTTAAGCAACTGATGTGTTGTCATGATCAGATCTTTTTTTAAGTTTACCGCTGCCATGTTTCCGCTCCCTTTCTGATTGTTAGTAAAAAATATATCATGACGCAAGAAGACTCCTGAACAAATCCTGAATGAATCAATAATAACATATTCCCATGAAAAACGATAGCCTTTTTTATACGATAGCCTTTTTATATAGAAGAAAAAACAAAATCGGCCGGATCAACCGACCGATTTTTATGTTCAACTATAAACCTGCAATTTATTTTTCCGCAGCAGCTTTGTCTGTGCGTTTCCAGAGAATGAAGGCTGAGATTAAAGCAATGATACCAAAGCACGCCATCATTATAAATACTTTATCAAAGCCTGCCTTAACATTTCCTGCTGCAACAGCGGCATCAATCCAGCGCCCTGCCAGAGTAGGTGTGATAAAATCAGGTGCAAAACCAATAAAGGAAATGAAACCGGTGGCCAAAGCAGTCATATAGACCGGAATGCCTGCCTGGTCCATAGTTGACCAATATGTAGATTTTATGCAGTTTGCAAGCAACGCAACGACTACTGTCAGTGCGATGGACAATGCTGGAACTGCACTTGTAAACATGACACCAAAAATTGCAGCAATGATGCCGGCAATCATAATACACAGGCCTTTTCCCTTGATGGTAAATTTATCCATAATAAAGCCGCCGATAAAACCACCAACGAACACGATAATATAGTTACGAACGATGCCGATCATAGATGCCGTGGACTGATCCATCGCAAGGACCTGTGTACAATAAGTGGTCATGTATCCGTTACCGACACTATAGGTCTGGAAGCAGCCGATGATCAGGAAACATACGATCCATACGCCGGGATGTTTGATAACATCTACAAGAGTAACTTTTTTCGTATTTCCGGTTTCGTCTTTCTCAACACCCATTTCAGAAGGGATGTAAATGACTGACAATACTGTAATGATTGCTGCAAAAGCTGCTGCAACAAATAACATACTTCTCATACCGAGAACAGGTGATGCAATTTTAGCCACGATTGCCAGGAAAAGAAAGCCAAGTACAGTCTGTACAATACCACGAACCGCTTCAGAACTGCCAAAGATAATACTCTGGTTGCGCTCATCGCCAAGGCTTCTTAAACCAACCAGATATGCCGACCAGATGGTCGCTGTGCTGAAAAAGCCTAATAATACATGAATCACCAGCAATACAGAAAAGTTGGTGGAAATTGCAAATAAAACTGACAAAATCGTCATTGCGCCATTGGTTACGATTAACAACCTCTTGGTAGAATACCTGGAAGCAAGGATACCTCCAAGCGGGTATGTTAAAGTTGCAGTCAGATTAACAGCAGTACCTAACATACCAATCTCAGTATTGTTCAGATTAAATGCTGCACACATCTGATCGTAGAATGAATAACGCAGATAAGGAATCTGGTATACAAATGCTACGGTTGCACTCAGAATAAAAAAAATCATATATTTACGAAAACTCCAATTTTTCATGCCTACCTCCTTATGAAACTGTTGATTCAGATCTGCAAATATAAAACGGTGATCAGAACAGATTTTCCATATATTTTCTCAGTTCTGCATCAATACCATTGTCCAGAGTAGAACCATTATAGTTTGCAAGGATTTCTTTCCACTTTTTATTCGCACGCTGTTCAGCAGTTACGCAGCCGCCGGTCTTGAACTCTTCAAAAGGAACACGCTGAGACAGAGTCGGTCTGTAGAATTCATCTCTGAAGTGATCCAAAGTATGTTCTTCAATTAAAAATACGCCCTGAGGACCAACTTCTTCGATAACATCGTATGCAAGAGTGTCTTCATTCACCTCAACGCCTTTGTCGATTCTCTTCAGGAAACCGATCATTTCGTTATCGATAATCATCTTTTCGTAAGATACGCAGTTGTAGCCTTCGATGATACCAACACCGTGAAGGATAAAGTTGCCGCCTGCCATCTGTCCCATAGTTAAGGTAATGCCGGATTCGTAAGCGGCCTGTGTGTCCATTGCGCAGGAATCGCTCATAGCACCGGAGATACGGCAGGGAATCTGGTAATATTTGCAAAGCTGACCAAACAATAAGGAACAGATTGCATGTTCAGGTGAACCGATGGATAAAGATCCTGTTCTCATTTCAGCATTGGAACCTGCGCCGGAATAGATAACGGGTGTTCCCGGGCTGATGCACTGTGCAAGGGTAATGCCTGCTAAAACTTCTGCGTTTGATACAGATACCAGACCAACTAATGTCGCAGGGGCTGTCATACCTGCGATTGCCAGAGAATTGATCAGCTGAGGCTGTCTTGCTTCTGCATATGCGAAAATTGCACCAATCTGAGTATCGTCATAGCTCAAAGGAGTTAATGTACAGGGAATGCAGTACATTACAGGCTTTTCTTTGATTACATCCATGCCGCCGAATGCGATGGATGCCATCTCAATTACTTTTTTAGCCTGTTCATAACCCATCGAACTGCCCATGAAAGGCTTTTCGCTGAGGCGGATGGTGTTGTAGAGCATTTCGTAAGCTCTTCTTTCAACAGGCACATCGTTCATTTCACAGGGAATTTGGCTGTGCATATCAATATGTTCCAATGCATCGCAGATGGTAATCAGGTTGCAGAAATCTTCTTTGGAACCAGTTCTTCTGCCTCTGTCTAAATCGGTAACGAAAGGAGGGCAGTTTGGACCTGCGTAGCTGGTCGTCTCAGTGGACATCAGAACGTTCTTTTCAGGATTTCTTGCGTAGATGGTAAATTCTGAGGGAGCAAGTTTAATAGCATCTTCTACCAGTTTTCTGGGAAATTTAACGATATCGCCCTCAACCGTACAGCCGTGTGCTTTCAAAACTTCTTTGGCACGCTCATAATGGATTACTACGCCGATGTTTTCCATAATTTTCATGGAGTTTTCGTGGATCATTTCGATCTGATCCTGGCTGATGATCTGGTATCTCTGATTGTACATAATAATTTCCTCCTTTGGGATTAAGTTTTTCGTTATGCTTTTCACCTGTTTAACAGGTGACTGCAAGTTCTGTTTCTGAATTCTCCAGTGTGTAATCACCGATTACGTTTATGGCCTTATAATAAATCAAAAAGTAATCACTGTCAACTTTTTTCGAGTTATAAATATATACAACGTTTCGCTGTTTGCAAAAGAATATTATTGTAAAAAACGCTAAATTAGAAAAATAATGTCCATTTAACGTATATATCATTGACAAATCAGAGGAAACAGGAGTAATATGAGGATAAGATTTAAAGAACAGAACTGCGTTTTTATAACCGGTGATTATTTCGTAAATCGCTTATTTATGTATATCACTGATTACAAAAAGATAGTTTAGTCCATTGACATTACACGAATTAAGGAGGAATCAACATGAACACAAAGATTGCATTTATCGGAGCAGGCAATATCGTAAAGGCAATTCTATCCGGAGTAGAAAAAGGCAGAAAATATGAGAACGCCTCCATCGGTATCTTCGATATCGCAGAACCGGTGAGAGCTGAATTCGCTTCAAAGGGATACACTACATATAGCTCTATCACGGAATTGGTAAAGAATACAGAAGTCATCGTATCAGCTGTGACTCCTCAGATAATCGGAAAAATTGCTGATGAGCTGAGCGCTTCCTATACCAGCGGCCAGGTAATCCTGTCTGTTGTTGCCGGCATTGATCATATATGGTATAAGAAACATATCAGCACCGACTGTAAATCAGTAAGATGTATGCCCACTTTAACCGCGCAGGAATCTATGGGATCCTTTGCAGTATCAAAATCAGAAAACTGTAATGCCAAAGAATATGCAAAGGTATATGATTTTCTTTCATCCTGTGGCATCGTGGAAGAAATTCCCGAAAATCTGATGACCGAGGTGGTAGCCTTTAACGGATCTGCTCCGGGCTATTTCTATTATATGACCAATATTGTAGCCAAAGAGGCAATGAAGTATGGCTTCGACCAAAATACCGCAGTGCGTCTTTTTGCGCAGACCATGAAGGGAAGCGCAGAAACCATGTTAAATTCAGGCATGTCTGTAGATACGCTGGAAGGCAAACTGAGACTTCCCGGCGGTACTACTATCGCGGCTCTGGAAAAAATGGAAGAAATGGGCTTTGAAACCTGCCTGCAGGAAGGCATAAAAGCATGTATTAACAGATGCCGTAAATTAGGAAAATCCTGATTCAGAAAACTGCAGCTGTTATTTTTCAACAGAAATAAACCCAAAACAGAACAGGAAAATAATTTCAGAAAGGATATATAAAGTGGAAGAAAAATATTTTACAGCCAGAATTAATCGTTTGAAAAACCGGGTTATGAATACACGTCCTGAAATGGATCTGGAAAACGCAGCGCTTTTTACCAGAGGCGTGAAAGAAGTTCCCGGTGAACCCTGGGTAGTGCAAAGAGCATACGGTTTCCAAAAACAGTGCATGGAAAAAAGCGTAAAAATCTGGGAAGATGAACTGATTGTTGGAAACGCAGGCAGCAAACAGAGAGGCGGTTTGTTAAATCCTGATACCTGCTGGTCAGTATTATATGATGAATTAGATACTATCAGTACCAGAGAATATGACCCTTTTTACCTGACAGAAGAAGACCGAAAGGTTTTCATAGAGGAAATTGTACCTTTCTGGAACGGAAAATCCACATTTGAGAAATGGCTGGTACAGATTCCCGAAGAAACCAGGATTCTAAGAGATTGTGGTGTTCTGTATATTAACCGAAAAGCAGTCCGAGGCTGGGGCGAAACCACTGCCGGATATGCTTCTATTATTAATGAAGGAATAGAAGGCATCCGTAAGCATATTGCAGAAGTAAAAGAAACTCTCGATCTTACAGTACCAGGCCATTATGAAAAAATGGTTTACTTAAAAGCGCTGGAAATCACTGCAGAAGGTATTGTAGCTCTGGCTAACCGTTATGCAGATGAGGCGCTGCGTCTGGCTGCTGAAGAAAAAGATGATAACAGAAAACGAGAACTGACCGAAATAGCTGCAATTTGCCGCCGTGTTCCAGAAAAACCCGCCAGAACATTCCGTGAAGCCCTTCAGGCGCTGTATTTCTATCAGATCTGTATTTTTATGGAGCAAAATGCAGCAAGCTACAATCCCGGTCGTATGGATCAGTACTTATATCCATTTTATAAGGCAGATGTGGAAGCAGGCAGACTGACTGAAGATCAGGCTCAGGAACTGCTTGAATGTCTGTGGATCAAATTCTCAGAGCCCTGTCTGTTTCAGGATGCAGTAACTGCAAAATTCTCTGCCGGTTATCCGATGTTTCAGAATGTTTGTGTAGGCGGCGTAAATGAACATGGTATGGATGCGGTAAATGATCTGTCCTATATGATTCTTCAGGCGACTATGGACATTCAGATGTATCAGCCATCTTTGTCTGTGCGTTACAACATGAGCCGTAACCCCAATCGTTTTCTGAAAAAATGTGCCGAATTGATTAAACTTGGCACCGGTTTCCCTGCATTCCATTGTGATGAAATCGGCATTCAGATGATGCTCAACAAGGGAATTCCACTGAAGGAAGCTTATGATTGGAACCCCTGCGGCTGTGTAGAAACCAATCTGGCAGGCAAACAAAAGTGTTATACCTCATATGCAGATTATAACCTGGGTTCTGTAATAGAATTCGCTATGAACAACGGTGTCAGCAGAAAGTATGGTATTCAAGCATCCGTTCAAACCGGCGATCCCAGAACTTTTACAACATATAAAGAATTTGAGGATGCCGTAAAGGAACAGATCCGCTATATCATCCATGCAATGGTTGCCGGCAATCATGTAAATGATGATATCTGTATGGAACGTGTTGTTCCTGCTTTGTCCTTATCCTTCAAAGAATGTATTGACAATGCTAAAGATTATGCATGGGGCGGTGCCAAATATAATATCGGCAATGGTTTGGACGCTATTGGCGTAGCTGACCTGATCAATAGTATGGAAGCAGTCAAATATCTGGTATTCGATAAAAAACTGGTCACCATGGATTGTCTGGCAGAAGCAATCGAACATGATTTTGTCGGCTATGAAGATTTATACAAAATGTGCTTAAATGCACCTAAGTATGGTAATGATGACGATGAAGTAAACCTGATCACTTCTGAAATGTTTACTTACATTGCAGATCTGATTGAATCCTATAACAGTAAATTCGGCCGTATGACAGCAGGTATTCTTCCGGTATCCGGCAATACCCCATTTGGCCTTGAGGTAGGCGCACTGCCTTCCGGACGTCGTGCATGGGTTCCGTTGGCAGATGGCGTAAGCCCCAACTCCGGCACAGATTCAGAAGGTATGAGTGCAGTCATCAAATCTGTATCCCATATTCCTCATGGTCGTTTTGATCAGGGTACTCTGCTGAACATGAAACTGGATCCTGTATTTAATACAGCAGAAAATTCAACCGAACTGCTGATGTCATTCTTAAAAAGCATGTGCTCCTTAGGTGTATTTCATGTGCAATTCAATGTTATCGATCGTGAAATGCTGTTAGATGCACAGAAAAACCCGGAAGCATACAAAGGACTTCTGATCCGTGTAGCAGGTTATACAGCGTATTTTACCGAATTAGGTGTTGAGGTACAGAATGATATCATCAGCAGAACCGCACACGCAAGAGTTTGCTAGAAACTGCTGCGGATAAGAAAGCGAGAGTTTGTCAGAAAGTACTATGAATAAAAAAGCGAAAGTTTGTCAGAAACTGCTGTGTATAAGAAAGCGAGAGTTTGTCAGAAAGTACTATGAATAAAAAAGCCAGAATACTTAGAATTGAAAAGATTTCACCCAATGACGGACACGGTCTGCGTACAGTTGTCTTTTTTAAGGGATGCCCTATGCGGTGTAAATGGTGTTCCACGCCGGAATCCCAGTTAAACCGTTTTGAGTTATACTATCGTCAGTCAAAGTGTCTGCAATGCGGTAAATGTGTCGATGCCTGCCCCGAAAAAGCGCTCAAAATGGGATCTGATGGCGTTATTGTGGATTATCAGATGAAACATTGTGTAAATTGCCATAAATGCGCACAAGTCTGCCCCGTCAGCGCGCTCTCTGTATATGGAAAAAATATGAGTGTTGCCGAGGTCATGAAGCAAATTCGGCAGGATGAGATATTCTATTACCATTCAGGGGGAGGGGTAACGCTGAGCGGCGGCGATGTACTGCAGCAGGCAGATTTTGCAGCGGAGGTTCTAAAAGAATGCAAGTCAGACGGTCTCCATACCATGGCAGAAATGAATATGTTCGGCAGTTATGATGCCGTGGAAAAACTACTCTCTTATCTGAATGAAGTCTATATCGATCTGAAGCATATGGATCCGATGAAGCATAAGGAATGGACCGGTGTTGACAACACAAAAATCCTTGATAATATCAAGAAGCTGTGTGCATATTATAAGGAAAAGGGAAGAACAAATGCAGTTCATTTTCGTACTCCTCTAATCGCAGGTATAAATGATTCAAAAGAAAATATTCGCCAGACAGCTCTTTTCTGTGAAAGAAACGGGTGTGCTGATCTGGAATTTCTTCCCTATCACCGATTAGGGGAAACTACATATGCCTATCTTGGACGAACTTATGCTTTTGAGGGCATGAAGCAGATGAAACCAGAAGAAGTACTGGAAAAAGTCAGGTTTTTAAAAGAACTCTGTCCAAATCTTACGATTCGGATTTCCGGAAAACGAATATAAAACCGCTTTCTGCGGTTTGGAAAGAGCCATTTGCTATTCGTCAGCAAATGGCTCTTTTGTTATTCTGTGATAGTAAACTCATAAGATTCTTTACAAGATTCCGCTCATCTGAATCAGCAAGCCCCAGATAACCCCTGCTCCATAGAGCATTCCTACAATCTGAAGATTCTTCTTTACATTTCGATGCATGCGGAATAAAATCAATACGCCGACTCCGGCATTTGCCAGAAGACCCGCCATCATAGCTCCGCCGTTTAAGATTCCTTCTACATACAGCTGTGTGATAATAACCGAAGCCGCGCAGTTTGGAATCATTCCTACCAAAGCGGCTAACATCTGACCTGCTACTGGTACATTCAGAATCAGGCCTGACAGATTCTCTCTGCCGATTGCTTCAATTGCCAGATTCAGCACGATTGAAATCAGAAAAATGTACAGCACAATATGAACCGTATGATTCAGCGCAGAACGCAAAATGCTTTTTTCTCCGCAGCGGCAGTGTTCATGCTCGCAGATAGAATGAATATCAATTTCTTCCGCAGGGCGTCTGAAAATACGCAGCAAGACCTGATCAATACAAAGTCCCGTTACAACAGCAAGCGCCACCTTAATTCCCAGTATCTTTAAGATCAGCTGCGGATCCACCTGCTCAGATAAAAGAATCGGCAGCATTTCATCGGATGTGGAAAGATAGATTGCCAGCAGCGTCCCCACCGTAATCAAACGGCCTGCATATAAGCTCGAAGCTGCAGCAGAAAATCCGCACTGAGGAACTACGCCCAGAATCCCGCCCCATACAGGTCCAAGCTTTCCAGCCTTACGAATAAGCTTTGTTGTATGTTCACCCGTTTTATGCTCCAGATACTCCATAACCAGATACGTAACAAACAAAAAAGGAACCAGACGCGCACAATCCAATACGCTGTCCAGCAAAATATCAAAAATCATGTCCATAGACTTTCCCCTCGTCTCATCAATTTGCAAATCATTTGCGTTTTGAAATTATTATACGTATAACGGTTTTCTTTGTCAAGACTTTTCGAGGGTTTAGTTCCACTGCGTTCGATCCGAGCGGGAGCGGGTCCCCGAACAGAATCGTACTGTAATGGAGCCTTCACACATTTTCATACTAGTAGAGTAAGCCGCTATTAAACGCATGCTTTCAGCTTTTTTTATCCACATCCGGCTTCTTTTCCTTCTGCCTGCACTCATCGCAAATTCCAAACAGGCTGGAACCGCTGCACTGCAGCTGAAAATGATGATATTGTTCGAGATGGCTGCGAATCTCATCCATAAATCCGCAATCCAGATGTACAACCCGACCACATTCAGAACATTTGATATGAAGATGCGCTTCGCAGCTGTGACCTTCTCCTACATATTGAAATCCCGCGCTTTCCCCTTTTTCCACTGCATATTTTAAAATCCGGTGTTCCTCCTGCAGTTTATCCAAAAAGCGGTAAATGGTCGTAATATTAACATTGACTCCCTGTTCCTTCATATAATCATGGATATCACTGACATAAACTGTACGATCTTTATTCGCTTTCAAATAGGCAAGCATCATTTCCCGGTTTTTTGTCCGATAAGTAATTACTTTGGCCATATTTTTATTTCCTTTCTGCCATCAATACACTTCAGTACGCTTTTTTGCTATCTGGAAAATTTTTTCACAACCTCATGCAGTTTTGCAATATAAGCAGGCGTTGTTCCGCAGCAGCCGCCGACGACACTTGCTCCGGCCCTTAAAAGTTTTTCCATATAATATGCAAACTTTTCTTCATTCATGCTGTATACCGCTTCGCCGGTTTCAGAGATTTCGGGCATTCCCGCATTTAATTTGGCTATCACGGGAATTGTAAGACGTTCGCTCATATTGGTTACTACTGCCAGCGCCTGATCCGGTCCCATGGAGCAATTGATCCCCGCTGCGGCTGCGCCCATTGCTTCCGCGTTCACCACCGCGTCAATTACATTACCACCAAAAGGCAGCGTTCCATCTGCTTCCACAGTAAAAGAACAGCAAACTGCCAGATCCGTAACCGAAGCCGCTGCATCCAGAAGAACAAGCGCTTCTTCTTCATATAAAAGTGTTTCTGCTATAATAAAATCCACCCCTGCTTCTGCCAGATAACGCACCTGCTGCGCGTAAGCGTAAAATAAATCATTGTAGCTTACGGGCCCTTTGGGCTCCAGCATCTTTCCGCAGGTCGTCATATCACCAGCCACCAGAATCCGGTCTCCAACTGCCCGCCTGCTGATTTTGGGGATTTCACGGTTAAAATGCTCAACCTGATCTGCCAGTCCCATATTTTCCATGCTGATGCGATTCGCCATAAAGGTAGGTGCGTATACAGCCTGACTTCCGGCCTCCATGTAAGCGCGCTGCAGATCCTCTACCACCTGCGGATGCTCTAACGCCCACTGCTCGGAACATACTCCGCGCGGCATTCCCGCCAGAATCAGGTTGGAGCCCATCGCTCCATCCAACAACAACGGTCCTTTTTCAACTAATTCAATAAATTCAGCTCTATTCATTTCTTATATCCTGTCTTTCCTGCTTGTCTTATTTCATTTTCTTTTCTTTCATATCATACACAGAAAGCCCAAATTGCGCAAGAAAAAAACAGGTAAACGTCTGTATCTGCGTTTACCTGTTATCTTTTACGTATAAAAACTCTATTCCCATACATCACGAGCCTTTCATAACATATTGCCGTGTCTCACGGTTTTTGTCCGATTACAAACACTTTATACTAAATCGGATACCTGGTCTTTATAAATATTCACCGTTTCTTAACATATCGATGTTTCTCAGCAACTCTTCTTCTGAAATTACCCCCATACCGAACATCCTGTAAAGAACTGAAATCACCTTGTTTTTCTCTGATTCATCTGCTGTCAGGTTTTGTCTGACATAACTTGTCAATGATGCTGTCATAATAAATCCCCCTTTCCAATTCACTATAAAATCATCATTCACATATCAGTCTGCGCGCTTTCGTGCTGCATATCTATTCAGTTTCTCAGGTTTCATTTAAACAAGCTATTTGTACTTTCATTATATTTCACAAAAAATGCAAAATAAAGTTTTTCGAATTATACAAAATGTTAACTAAGTAAAAAAAATCGTTTCTCCATTGCACAAATATACATTCCCTTATAAAATAGAGACGTACCAACCTAGAAAGTGTAGAGCTAATATGAAAAAAACATTTAAAGAAAAATTAACTTTTGAACGTCATCTTTATCTGATTCAGCTGTCCAGCATCATTTTAACTGTACTGACTTGTGCAGTAATTTCGCTTTTTGTAAATATATCATCGCAGTTCCAGATCATCGGAGATAACCTGCTGTCAACTGCTAATACGCTGTCGGTTGCCCCTTCTATTATTGACTCTATAGAGCGTGGCAGTGTAACCTCCAGCTGCAGACTTTTTCTCGAAGATTTTTTGAATGATATGCCGGTAGTCGACAATGTCGAGCTTATCGACAAGGACGGCATCTGCCTCTATCATTCCGATGTGAATTTTATCGGGAAAAAGGTTTCTGACCACAAAATAGCCATTTCAAAAGAAAATACAGATAAACTTACAACTAAAAAAGGGCTTGATAACCGTCGTTACCGCATTGCCTGCTCATCCGTCACCGGCAATAACGGAGAAACCATCGGATATATCACAGTGTGCATTCTTTACAGAAGACAGTTTGATACTATCTGGAAATCCGTTCCTGCATATATTATCGCAACCTGTCTTATGATCGCAATGGGCTGCGTTTTTGCAGCGACCCTTGTCAATCTGGTGCGAAGACATTTAAAGGGTTACGACCCGGAACAATTTTCGCAGATTTATGACGGCAATGTCAATGTTCTGAACAATATTGATGAAGGAGTAATCGCCATCAACACGGAGGGGCGCATTACGATTGTCAATAATATCGGACGGGATATTCTGGGACTTCCGGTCATTCCATATGACCGTGTTCCGATTCTGGATGTACTTCCTGAAAGCTGTCTGCTCGAGGTTTTAAAAACCGAACAGGCTATTTACAATGAACATACCATCCTCCATGGCAAAAACCTGCTGATCACTCATCTGCCGCTTTTTTCAAACGGGCAGCTTGTAGGAGCAGCATCACTGTTTCATAATGCTCAGATCATTAATGAGATGGCCGAAAAGCTGGAGAATGCCAATAATATGGTAGATACACTGCGGGCATTTAACCATGACTTTATGAATAAGCTTCATGTTATCCTTGGTTATCTGGAGACAGACCACATTGAAGAGGCCAAAAATTATCTGCTGCAGAGCAGTATGGGGTCTTCCCGCTCTATCAGCCAGATTTCAAGAATTATTTCCCATCAGGGAATTGCTGCTATCGTTATCGGAAAGGTCATCCGGGCGACCGAGCTGAACATTTCCCTGAAGTTAGTGCCGGAAAGCTACTGCCGCGAACTGACCACAGGAATCGCCCCCAACATTTACGTAACAATCATGGGCAATCTGCTGCAGAATGCAATGGAGGAACTCAATTCCTGCGAACAGGCATTAAAAGAGATTCAGCTCACCATTTTCATTGATGCAGAAAGTACTTATATTTCCGTCCTTGATACAGGACGCGGAATGCCCCGGGAGTTGATTGAAAAAGTCATTGAACACGGTTTTTCTACCAAAGGTACGGGACGCGGAACCGGTTTATATCTGGTGAACCGTATTGTTGACGACCTTGACGGAAGCCTGAAGATCGAATCCGAACCGGGTGAGGGAACTGTCGTTACCGTAATGTTCCGACGTCAGGTTCGCCCGGAATAAAGATTACATCAGCTTTTTAACATATTGCAACAGTTTTCAACAT
>JAUNPP010000001.1:0-2660 GCA_030536685.1 Lachnospiraceae bacterium | reverse complement strand
GATTTTTAATATATTTTTACAGAAAGAAGCGTGTATATAATTATGAAATATAGAGTAATCATTGTGGAGGATGACCCCATGGTAGCCGCCATTAACAAACAGTATGTAGAACGGAATAATCAGCTTGAGTTAACAGGCATCTTTTCCA
This sequence comes from Lachnospiraceae bacterium, assembly GCA_030536685.1. GTDB lineage: Bacteria > Bacillota > Clostridia > Lachnospirales > Lachnospiraceae > TWA4. The sequence continues at coordinate 2,512 of JAUNPP010000001.1, read as the reverse complement.
ATGGCAATGACGGACTTAAATATCTTGAGAATCACAAAGTCGATCTTATTATTCTGGATATGTACATGCCCATTATGGACGGACAGCAGTTTTTAAAGAAGCTTCGTTCCGGAGGCAATACCGTAGATATTATTATGGTTACCGCAGCCAGCGATATCAACAGCATCCGCAGCCTGCTAAGCTACGGTCTGATAGATTATCTGGTAAAACCCTTTGAATATTCACGTTTTGCCAAAGCGCTTGATAAATTTACCCAGAAGCAGGATATCATTGAACACAACCGCGATCTCTCTCAGAATCAGCTGGATGAATTTCTCAGCTTTACAAAGGGGAACGAAAAAGAGCTTCTTCCCAGCAAAGGACTTCAGAGCAAAACCCTGGATTCCATCCGGGCTTACCTGAATCAGCATACAGGAGAAGATCTCACCAGTGAACAGATTGCCGATGAAGTCGGACTTTCCCGGGTAACAATCCGCCGTTATATGAATTACCTCATCGAGCTGAAAGAAGTTTCCAGCGATGTAGACTATAATACGGGAGGACGTCCTTCTATCATCTATCACTATAACCGGTAACAGATTGTTTTTGATTGTTTTTGATTGCTTTCAATTGGATGTTCAAATTGTTTTTATCACTTTCGATCAGATATTCAAATTGTTTTTAATCACTTTCGATCAGATATTCAAAAAGGCTGCGGACGATAATTGCCTCGATCACTCATCGATGGCTTTATTGTCCACAGCCTTTTTTGTAAAAAACGGCAGTCAGAATGTGCTGCAGCTCCTGCAGGAGTTCATATCCATACTGCCCCGCCATTACAGATAGTTACGTACAATACGGCCTACACGCATCTGGTCAGCGTAAGCAAGCATACGGTCAACCTGGCGGTTCTGTCTTCTTGCATACTCTGTAACCACTTCCGTAATAACTTCATCCCCCAGTTCTTCTCTGAAACGAATACAATCGCATACGCTCTTATCGACATCGTAGATGTTGAAGCTGCCATAGAGGGTATCAACCACCTTCTGATCCAGAGAATATGCATAATCTGAAAAATAATGTCTTGATACAGGGAAGATTACTTCCATACCTGAACGATCCGTTCTTCTTGTCGCAAATGACAGATGCTCCGGTTCCTTCTTCAGTAATCCCCAATAATAGCAGGCGCTGTCTGCACAGATAACTGCTTTCGGATTCACCTTGCAAATCTCAATCATGCGGTAATTCTCAGGCTTTTCAGCACCCTCTCCCTGATACCAGTACCAGCCTCTTGAAAAACGCTGCAAGATTCCCTTCGCTACAAGTTCATTCATCTGCGTAATTGTAATCTTCTCTTTTCGTAAATCATCAAAACTGAGGTATCCATTGTTACGTGCAAAAAGCTCCGTAATCTTCTCGTAAGTTCTTAATAACATAATCCACGACCATTCCCTTCGCCATTTTTAGACTGCTAATTAATACTATTATAGTATCTATAAAAACGCAAGTCAAGTCATTTTTGAAACATTTCTTTCCAAATTGCCTGAAATATAGAATTTGCCCCTTTTGTCCCACATCTCTCAGGGTGCCACTGCAATCCGACCACTGGTAAAGTATCATGAGCAATCCCTTCTATCACACCATCATCGGCCCATTGCACTGCCTGCAGATGATTCCCCAGTCTGCCAACCGCCTGATGATGCGCGCTGTTAACCGGAAACCGAAGCATAAGTTTTCCGGTCTCCTCCTCTTTTGCCAAAGCATCAGTTTTAATTAAAATATCCTCTTTAGCCAAAACATCGACTTTGGCCAAAGCATCCTCTGTAACCAAAGTATCAGTTTTTGCCAAAGTATCTGTCATTAAAACTCTTGCCGGAGAAAAACCGGCATCAAACCAGGAGTCGTGCATCCGGTCTTTTTCCGCTTCCTGATCATATGCATGGTGAAGTACCTGTTCCCGCCCAAGTTCCTGCTGCAGATCACCTCCAAATAATACATTTAAAAGCTGCATTCCTCTGCATATTCCCAAAACCGGTTTTTTAGCGGAAATAAATGCTTCCGCCAGATAAAACTGCATTCTGTCCGTCTGTACCTCGATTCCCCTGCTGTACCGATCGATCTGGTCAAAATGAGCCGGATGAAGGTCCCCTCCTCCAGGAAGCAACAGCCCGTCAAACTGCTCCGCACAAACACTGCAGAATTTTCTGTCCGCATAGACGCAGCGCATCAGTCTTCCCTGAAAACTCCTGTTCAGCGCATCATACGCTTCCGGCACAAAAACAGGGGAAAATCCGGCTTCCTTCACCGCCCCTGCATAGCGCAGAAAACGCCTCCGGTCACATACACCAATCAGAATTCGAAAGGATTCGTTTCCTTCATCCGAATATTCCGCAAACTGGTATGAATCCATATTGCACACCACGCAAAATTATCCTTCTGACATTATATGTGCCCCGGAGGCGCCTGTTACTGTTTATCTGCCTCTTACAAGCTGCTTTTGCTTTACCTGCTGCCTGCAGCTGTTTTTGCTTTA
>JAUNPP010000113.1:252-10782 GCA_030536685.1 Lachnospiraceae bacterium | reverse complement strand
AAAAAGCAGCAAAAAGAAGCTGAAAAAGCAAGATTCCACATTGATTTGCGGTCAGCTGAATACGCAGGCGTATCCGGCTGATTCCTGGAGGAAAACATATGATAATACAGATTGATATTGATTTTAACAGTGATGAAGCTCTTTATATTCAGCTATGCAACCAGATCATCCGGGGAATTGCGATGGAACAGATCCACGAAGGGGAGGTTCTCCCATCGGTGCGTCAGCTGGCTGATGTAATAGGAATTAATATGCATACGGTCAATAAGGCGTATGCGGTGTTGAAGCAGGAAGGCTTTATCAAGCTTGACCGCCGCCGCGGAGCTGTTATTTCACTGGATGTAGATAAATATCAGGCGATTCAGGAGCTGAGAGAGAATCTGAACATCGTGCTGACCCGTGCGCTTTGTAAGAATGTAACGCGAGATGATGTCCACCAGCTGGTGGATGAGATTTTTGACCGTTACACCAGCGGGGCGGATTCGGGAGGAAGGTAGAAGTGTAAATCCGGATATAAGATACAAGTGGAAGCTAACGTGTAAATCCAGATATAAGATACAAATGGAAGCTAACGTGTAAATCCGGATATAAGTGGAAGCTGACGTGTAAGAGAAGATAGTAAAAACCGTTTCATAGCAGGGGAGGAAATTGAATGCTTTGTGAGAGATGCGGACAAAGGGAGGCGAATGTGCGCTACACCGAAATTGTGAACGGTGAAGTGACGGAACATAACCTTTGTATGGAATGTGCCAGAACAATGGATTTTGGCGGTCATAAATATGCAGCAGCGTTATTTGATGGGGAATCGCAGCTGGGCAGACTTCTGTCGGGACTTCTTGGCTTTGCCATGGATCCTGCGGAGGAAGAACGGGGCGCGGACAGCCGCTCGGTAGTATGCCCGGTATGTCACACTTCCTATGCGGAATTTGTGAAGGAATCCCGTTTTGGCTGCGCAGATTGTTATGAGATATTTAAATTACTGATGGGCGACCATATTAAGACACTGCAGGGAAGCGATACGCATTCAGGCAAAAAGCCGATGAAATGCAGAAATCGTGTCCATTCAGCAGGAAAAGCCGTTGCAGCAAACAGCGGAGAAGGAATGCAGACACAGACAACAGGCGCAGAGCAGCCGGTTTTAAGCGCTCAGGAGAAAATTGCAGCTCTGGAGGCGCATTTGAAGGAAGCGCTTCGTGAAGAGGAATATGAAGCCGCAGCCAGATACCGTGATGCAATCCGTGCATTAAAAGCGGAGGTGTCAGCAGATGAATAAATGGTTTGAGATAACAGGAAAGCCGCAGGGCATCGTGGTCAGCAGCCGAATCCGTCTGGCCAGAAATATTGACGGCTTTGTATTTCCGGGCAAGCTGCAGGAGGAAGACAGACAAAAGCTGCTCGCCGTACTCCGCGATGGCTTAGCCGGTTTTGATCTGTCCTATATGGATCTGAAGCAGATGAATCAGAATGAAAAAAAGGCATTAAAGGAGCGGAGGCTGATCAACAGTGCGATTGCTTCCCGAAATGCCAGCATGGGGCTTTATACATCGGAGGATGAGTCCGTAAGCATTCTGCTTGGCGGGGACGATCATCTTCGGATGCAGTGCCTGCTTCCCGGTTCAGCGCTCCACAAGGGCTGGGAGATCATGGATGAACTCGATGACCGGATCAATGAGCATTTTGATTATGCATTTAATGAAAAATACGGTTATCTGACGGCATTTCCCACGAATATGGGAACAGGGCTGCGCGCGTCCGTGCTGCTCCATCTCCCTCTGATTTCCCGAGAGCGCGATTTCAAGCGTCTGATGGAAGAAATCGGCCGCATGGGAATCAGTCTGAAGGGACTTTACGGAAGCGATCCCGGTGAAAACTACGGAAGTCTTTTCCGACTGGCAAATCAGAAAACATTAGGACAGTCGGAGAAGGAAATTATTGAGAATGTCGAGCGTTTTGCAATACAGCTGGCTGCTCAGGAGCGTCAGGCGGAGAACGAAATTGTCCGCACAAAACGCGGTGATGTGGAGGATGAAGTATACAAATCCTTCGGCGTGCTTCGCTATGCAAGAAAATTATCTTTTAAAGAGTGTATGATGTATCTGTCTCAGATTCGAATGGGAATTGCCAACGGTCTGATTCAGATGAAGCAGCCGGTGAATATCCACAGTCTGATGGTTCAGGCACAGCCCGCAGGTCTGATGCAGTATGCGGGACGTACTTTGTCGGAAGAAGAATGCCGCTTCGTCAGAGCGCAGTTTATCCGCCAGAACTTACCGGAATGTGAGTGGAAGTAAAAAGATTGATTGTGAGAAGTGAAAATACTGATTGCGAGAAGTGAAAGTATTGTTTCTAAGAGTGAAAATTATTTTAGGAGGAAATTTGCATGAACAGCAGATTTACAGATAAAGCAAAATCCGCAATTGGCTATGCGAGAGCCGTGGCTTCTCAGCTGCAGCATGGCTATGTGGGGACAGAGCATTTACTGATTGGATTGCTGCAGGAGGAGGAAAGCGTGGCTTCTATGGTTCTGCAGGAAAATGGAGTGGAGGAGGAGCGGCTGATCGGACTGGTCAGCCAGCTGATTACTCCTGCGGGGGGCGTAAGCACACAGGAAATCGGCAGCTACAGCCCTCGTGCGCAGTATGTTTTAAACAACAGCGCCAGAGAAGCGAACCGTTTTCAGTCACAGATGATTGGAACGGAGCATATCCTGATGGCGATGATCAAGGACAGCGACTGTGTGGCAACCAGACTTCTCAATACGATGCATGTGAAGATTCAGAAGGTTTATACGGATCTTCTGCAGGCGATGGGAGAGGACGGAGCTGGTTACCGGGAAGAAATAGAGCGCCGCGGCCAGAAAAACGGTCAGAGCAAAACGCCGACGCTTGACAGCTACAGCAGAGATCTGACCGAAATGGCAAGGGAAGGAAAATTAGATCCGGTAATCGGCCGTGAAGATGAAATCAATCGTGTGATTCAGATTCTTTCCCGACGGACAAAAAATAATCCCTGTCTGATCGGAGAGCCAGGTGTCGGCAAAACCGCAATTGCCGAAGGGCTGGCCGCTGCGATTGCCGCAGGCGATATCCCCGATACCGTGAAAAACAAGCGGGTGCTGACACTTGATATTTCCGGTATGGTGGCAGGTTCCAAATACCGCGGAGAATTTGAAGAGCGCATCAAAAATGTGCTGGAGGAGGTTCGCGAGGACGGCAATGTGCTGCTGTTTATTGATGAAATTCACACAATTATCGGGGCAGGAGGTGCAGAAGGCGCAATTGATGCCTCGAATATTATGAAGCCTTCTCTGGCAAGAGGCGAGCTGCAGCTGATTGGTGCAACAACAATCGATGAATACCGCAAGTATATTGAAAAGGACGCGGCTCTGGAACGCAGATTTCAGCCGGTTCAGGTGGATGAGCCCTCGGAGGATGAAACCTTTGAAATCCTGAAGGGACTCCGCAGACGCTACGAAGATCATCACAAGGTAACGATCACCGATGATGCATTGTGGGCAGCTGTAAAATTATCCGCGCGCTATATCAACGACCGTTTTCTTCCTGATAAAGCAATCGATCTGATCGATGAAGCCTCTTCAAAAATCCGCCTCGGCGCTTATGTGGCGCCGCCGGAGCTTGATAAGCTGGAAGCGGAAATTGAGGAGCTGAATCAGGAAAAGGAGAAAGCAATTCAGACGGAGGCTTATGAAAAAGCCGGAGAAATCAAACAGAAGCAGACAGAGCTGAAAGAACGTCAGGAAACACTCCGCGAAGCATGGGAGAAAGAGAAAAAAGAAGCCTCTCTTGTGGTAGGTGAAAATGATATCGCCGGCGTTGTTTCTCAGTGGACAAAAATCCCTGTGCAGAAGCTTGAAGAAACCGAGGCGGAGCGTCTGATGAATCTGGAAAAAATCCTGCATGAGCGTGTGATCAGTCAGGAGAAGGCAGTATCAGCAGTTGCACGTGCTATCCGCCGCGGTCGTGTGGGCTTAAAAGACCCGAACCGCCCGATTGGTTCCTTTTTGTTCCTCGGCCCTACCGGCGTCGGCAAAACCGAGCTCTCCAAGGCTCTGGCGCAGGCGCTTTTCGGCACGGAGAATGCATTGATTCGTGTCGATATGTCAGAATATATGGAAAAGCACAGCGTTTCCAAACTGGTTGGTTCACCGCCCGGATATGTGGGCTATGAAGAAGGAGGACAGCTCAGCGAAAAGGTACGCCGAAATCCTTACTCTGTCATTTTATTTGACGAAATCGAAAAAGCACATCCGGATGTATTTAACACACTTTTGCAGGTGCTGGATGACGGTCATATTACGGATTCACAGGGACGAAAGATTGACTTCAAGAACACCGTGATCATTATGACCTCCAACGCCGGTGCGATGAGAATTATAGAACCGAAGCAGTTAGGCTTCCTTACCGTTGTATCGGAAGCGGAAACCTACGAAAATATGAAACAGAACGTCATGGAAGAGGTAAACCGTTTATTTAAGCCGGAGTTCTTAAACCGTATTGATGAAACAATCGTATTCCATGCGCTTGACAAGGAAGCAATCAGCCAGATCATGGATTTGATGTTAGCGTCCATTAACAAGAGAATGAAAGCCCAGATGAATCTGACACTTAACGTGGATACTGCAGCCAGGGAAGTGCTGATGGAAAAAGGTTATGACCATAAATACGGTGCAAGACCTCTGCGCCGCACGATTCAGAATGAACTGGAAGATATGCTTGCAGAGGAAATTTTAACAGGTAAGGTAAAAGCCGGCGATACGGTAGAAATCACCGCAGAAGAAGGAAAACTGAAGCTGGCTTAGGATAATAAGCGAAAATCGCCTCCGGCGATGAGATTGTCTGCTTTTTCAGGTTACACATGTTTTCCCGCGCCGGAGCAGTAGGTACCCGGCGCGGTGTGGACGGTAACATTAAAAGCGTAATATTAAAAGTCGGAATAAATCAAAAGGATAGCTTGCAAGTTTACACAAGTTATATTATACTGAGAGTACCAGAAGGGTCACGGACAGGTGGCAGATGAAGATAATAGGAGGACATAGATATGTCAGCAGTCAAGGAATTATTACGTGCGGAAAACGATGGAAGCATCAGTTTTGGCGATTACACTCTTGCAGAAAAAACAAAACTGAGAGGCTTTGAGCACAAGGGGGACGAATATTACGTTAAAACCTATACGGAAAGTACGCATTTGGAAAAGAATGGTATGTTCGTATACGATTCCGTTCCCGGAACAGCAGTAACAGCTTTTATGGTAACAGAAAAAGGCGTTAAATTTACCGTAGAAGGCGACAAAGATGCGCAGATTACTCTGGAGCTGGCAGCAGGGGAAACCTATACCATTTATTTTGATAAGAAAGCAGTAGGTCAGATGACGACCAATGCATCTGGAAAGCTTGCTATCAGCGTGGAACTGGGCGAAGCTCCGGTACTCGTAGAAGTACAGGAGTATGAGCGCAGATAACAGACAGCTGCAACAGGTGTATGAAGCCGGGTTGATTGGCGTACATAACAGCAAAAGTAAGGAAAACTGATTAATATATGGCAAAAACAAAGTCAACTGTATTTTTTTGTAAATCATGCGGTTTTGAGTCAACGAAATGGCTGGGACAATGCCCAGGCTGCCGCGAATGGAATACATTTACGGAGGCTCCGTCGGTGAAAGCCGGTGCAGCGAGAGGGCTGGGACAGAGTGCCAGACATGCAGGGATTGCGGGAATTTCCGGTGCGGGAAGCGAAGCGGTTCGTCTGGAAGAAATCGATATGACTCATCAGCCGCGTATGGATGCGGGAAGTACAGAACTGAACCGGGTACTGGGCGGAGGCATCGTACCCGGTTCGCTTATTCTGGTGGGCGGTGACCCGGGAATCGGGAAATCCACGCTGCTTTTGCAGACCTGCAGACAGCTGGGGGCCGCCGGAAGAAGCGTTCTGTATATTTCGGGAGAAGAATCTCTCGCACAGATTCGGATGCGGGCTGACCGTATCGGCAGCTTCACGGGGAATCTCTCTTTTTACTGTGAAACGAATCTGGATATTATAGAAGAAAAACTTTCTCTGTGGAAACCGGAGGTCGTGATTATCGACTCCATCCAAACCATGTACCGCGAGGAAGTATCAGCAGTACCGGGCAGTGTCAGCCAGGTGCGGGAATCCACGGCGGTTCTGTTAAGGCTGGCAAAAGGTCTGGGAATTGCAATTTTTATTGTCGGACATGTGACAAAAGAAGGAACGGTAGCCGGTCCCAGAATCCTCGAGCATATGGTAGATACCGTGCTCTATTTTGAAGGCGACCGCATGGCAGCTTACCGAATCCTCAGAGCCGTGAAGAACCGTTTTGGCTCGACCAATGAAATCGGTGTATTTGAAATGGGGGAAAGAGGTCTGAGCGAGGTGGCAAATCCGTCCGAATATATGCTGAACGGACGCCCTGAAGGCGCCAGCGGCTCCGTTGTTACCTGTACAATGGAAGGAACAAGACCAATTCTTTCCGAAGTACAGGCTCTGGTCAGCCGGACAAACTTCGGTATGCCCAGAAGAACCGCAGCCGGAACCGATTTTAACCGGGTCAATCTCCTGATGGCGGTGCTGGAAAAACGTCTCGGACTGGCTTTAGGTCAGTGTGATGCCTACGTTAACATCGCAGGCGGCATGAAGATTTCCGAGCCCTCCATTGATCTGGCAATCGTTATGGCGATTTTATCCAGTTATCAGGATAAGATCATCGACTCCCGCACGATGGTATTCGGTGAAGTTGGACTTGCCGGAGAAGTGCGCGCGGTCAGCATGGTACAGCAGAGGGTAGACGAAGCGGTAAAACTGGGATTTACCACCTGTATTCTGCCGAAAGTAAACCTTGCACGGCTGAAAAAGCCGGAAGGAATCCGCCTGATCGGGATCTCCGGGGTTGGAGAACTGTTGCGGAAAGGAAATTAAGACAATAGAAAAGTATAGAAGATAGAGTGTAGGGTATGGAGCATACAGTTACAGTATAAAGTATAGGAAGAACGAAACCGTTTCAAAGCGCATTTTTAAATTTTTAAGTTTCGTGAAGTAAATAAACGAAAGTCTGAATGCACTTTGGAACGGTTTTTTGTATGACAGGAAACTTCGCTGATCTGTTTTGGATTTTCATGACAGCATTTTCTTTAACCCTTTTTTCATTCTGACAGATAAAGGACAGATATCGCCATTTTTCATATGGATTGTATAAGTTTTGAAGTTTACTTCGCTGATCTGATCTTTGTTGACAATATAAGAGCGATGACAGCGATAAAAGCGGTAATCGAGCTGTTTTTCCACTTCCTTTAGCTGGGATGTGAATTCAATCCGCCTGTTTTCTGCATGAAGAATGATTCGATGAACGTTTGAGGATGTTTCAAAATATAAAATTTTATCTAAATCCACAGTTGTAACATGGTCTCCAAGCGTAATGGAAAATGTTTTTATGATTTTATCACAGGAATTGTGATATTTCTCCATGACGTTTAATAAGCATTCATGGATTTTGCTCTGGATAAGCTCAGGGTGATCCTTGATAATAAAATCAAGAGCTTCTACCTTGTATTGAAACGTCAGAAAGCACATTTCAGAATGGCTTGTAATAAAAATAATAAAACAGCGGGGAGCAATTTTTCGTATTTTCTGTGCAAGGACTAATCCATCTATATCGGAATGTAGATCAATATCCAGAATAAATAAACCGGGATTTTCAGCAGATTGAAGTTTTTTAAGTACAGCGTGCGGGTTATTTGTGGATAAGGAAATTTTCATATCCAATTCTTCAATGACAATGGTATTTCGGACATATTTTGTAATGGCTTCCAGTTGTTTCGTATTATCCTCGCAAATGTATATATCGATCATAGTGATACCTCTTTCTTATAATATCAGAATATCTGCAGTAAGATAGTATCTGATGGATTGTTGAATACAGTATATAACAGAAATTTGATATTTACGTTAAAAAAGAATAAACGTTAGGAAAATCGGAATTTTCGTTAAATAGTGTACGGAAATTCGTTAGTAGCTGTCATCTGGGATGGAGAGAATTGTTTTGTGGATTTTAGCTGTATAATAAAAATAAGATGATTGATATAGCGAAAAGATAATGGTTTGAGATAAAGGTAACGGAGAATTTGAAAAGTGTTTGAGAAAATAATTGCAGTAGCAACTGATAAGACAGCACATTATTTAAACTGGAATGAGATAGAAACAGCAGAGTTTTATTTGGGATTACAGGTACTTGTTCATGATACGATTATGATTCTGGGAATTGCTTTGATTTCATTTTGTATGGGGATATTAAAAGAGTCCTGTATTGTTTTTCTTTCTTTTGGAATTTTACGCTTAAAAACAGGAGGAATTCATTGCAGAGAAAACTGGCAGTGTTTTCTTTCTACGACAGCGATTGTGATAGGGACTGTTCTGCTGGCTCATAAAGTGGAAGCTTTGAATGATGGGCAGATTATTATGATTTATCTTGCTCTTTGTTTGATTGTATATGTGATTTCTCCTCAGGGAACAAAAAAACGTCCGATTTTGACAGGACAGCAAAAACGATTAAGAAAAGAAGCTGTTATTGTGCTGTTGATAGAGATGGTATTATCGCTTGTTTTTAAAGATAGATTAAGTGGATTACTTACATTTGCAGCAATATTTGAAATTAGTTTATTTGTTCTCCTGTATATTGTGAATCAATTTACAAAAGTAGAGGTGGTTCAATCTTAAGAAATAAAATACTTCCGGAAAAGTTGATGTATTGTCAAAATTTTCGGAAGTATTTTTGTGTCAGCAGATTTCCAGCTTTTGGGTGAAAATATTGTTTTTAATTTCATTTTCCCAGATTGTTCCAGGATACTTTTCAATCATTTGAGAAGCATTCTGTAAGCCAATACCGCGATTTGCACCTTTTGTTGATACGGAAGGGTTATTAAATTCTGAGCAGGAAATTCCATGGTCAATAAAGCTATTTGATATCAAAATACTGATAGAGGAATCAGACTGATACATAGCAAATGCAATCCAGGGCTTCTCCGTTTCCAATGCGGCTTCAATTGCATTGTCTAAAAAAATACCCAGAATTCTTGCCAAATCAATTCGATCCATGGAAATCTGGTCAATGATATCGTGGACTTCAATATCAACGGTTACGCCAATTTCATATGCATAAGTAAGCTTCGACGAAACAATCGATTTTAATTCTAACAATTTGATGTTCATTAATTGATTTAATTTGAAATTTTGCATGGTTGCCTGATTGCTGAGAGGGAGTACTTCTTTGTAGAAATAATCAGACAATCCCTGTAAATTCTTTTCTTCTAAATAACCTGACATAGAAGTCATGATATTTACATAATCATGCTTAAAAGCCCGAACAGAAGAATACATGTTTTCAATTTGTGAAGTATACTGCTGTAATGTTTCAAATGTTTCCTGCTTTTTCTGAAGTTCGGTTTGTTTGATATAGCCTTGAATATATGTATAAATCACAGCTGTAGAAGATATAAAATAAAGACTCAGTAAAATTCCGTTGAAGGTAGTGATTTCAGGAGTATAACCGATATAGTCTCCGGCAGCAATATTAAAAACGTATATTATGGCGCAGATGATAAGATTTATAGCAACAATAATCCACGTTTTGTGAGGGAAAATTGTTTTTTGTTTGGGAATCAGTTTATTGTGCAGAATAAATGCTGCTCCTTTCGAAGTAGGATAAAGTAATGTAATATAGACAATCAATATCGGTAAACTGTTTTGTGCTGAATGAAATTTGATTTGCAGCAGATTGATACCGAATGTAAAGATGGAATCGAATATAACACAAAATAGATAGGCAATTATAAAAAAACAGAGATTCTTAATGTGGTTTTGCTCAAGAAGCGCAATATAAGTGCCGGTTACACCCAATAAAATGACTACATCTGTATTACCGGGGATATAGGCCATCAGTAGGATACTTATTGAAAGAATGAAGAAAAGAGTAATAGTTTGTCTTAGGTTTAATTGGAATGGCAGGAAAGTATAGATGGGAATAAAATAAACGAAAATAGTTATGGCGATTATTAGAATTTGAACCATTGTAATATAAACCTCCTGTTAAAAATAATATCTATTATAAAACATGTATAGTCAAAAAGCAATAGATATTACGTTTAGTCAGAATAAACGTTAAAAAATCTGAATACAGTACGAAAAGGCTGAAAAAACGTACATTTATGATAAAAACGAGAAAAAGCGAGAAAATTTGATATAATGGAATTACATAACACACACAGAAAGGAACAATTGATATGGTGAAAAGAAAAATTGTGAAAAAATTATTAACCTGTATAATTACATCGTTAGTTATTTCAAATGTTTTTTTGATGATAGGTAGTGCTAATACGAGTAATTATCAGAACTTTGATTTTGATGAAGTAATATATGACTGGAGTTATAATAACAGAATTGGATATGTTTGGAAAAAGAATACTTCTAGTGGAGTTGTTAATACTCTAAAAAGTGCTGGTGGTGG
>JAUNPP010000113.1:0-242 GCA_030536685.1 Lachnospiraceae bacterium | reverse complement strand
GAGGATATAATTTTAATACCAGAATAATGAGGATTGCTGATGCCGATGATGACGGGAAAATATTTGAGCGTGTTGCTTATGAATGGAATTGCAGGCCAAACACTAGAACTTTAATTCCGTATGAAAGTAGTGCATCTAAATACATTGGAGAACCATTAGCATTGGAGTTAAGTATGCGGGAAAAAGGATTATCAACCAGAATATATGTTTCTTGGTCACCTGATAGAAGAAATTAGTCTGTA
>JAUNPP010000005.1:27545-51564 GCA_030536685.1 Lachnospiraceae bacterium | reverse complement strand
TAAGTGCCGGCGTTCTCTATGGTCCCTTTCACAGGATCGTACTGTAATTCCGCCGCCGTAGTTTTTTCGTTTACTTGTAATTCCCATCTTACCGCTTTTTTCCTGTTTACTGTTCATACTCTGTTTTATTTAGCGTTTTCTCAGAAGCATAGTTAAAATGAATAAAAATTGTCAAACTCATGCGTCTATCCTCCCACCGTTGTTCAGAATTTTATGACAGTAAAAGCTGCAAAAACCAGCAGGCAGTCTATGATACAAGTCTGCAAGGGGCGTATTGGTGCTGAAAAGCACCTCTTAGCCCCGGCCAGACTTGTATCATAGACTGCTTGCGTCCCCTGGACACCCTTCTGCTGTCCAAAAATCTCTGAACAGTAACAAGTCATTCGTTTACCGTGAGGTTTGCGGAAAAGGATTTGACAATTTCCGGTAGGAATGGTATACTCAGAACCGCACCGTAAGATTTTCTTCGGGAGGTTGGCGGTTTGATGCGGATATGGCGGAATTGGCAGACGCGATAGTTTTAGGTGCTGTTTTCGAATGAAGTGCAGGTTCAAGTCCTGTTATCCGCATTCGGTGTATAAAAAACGCAGAGACATATAAGTTATGATATATGTCCCTGCGTTTTTTTGTGGTTTACGTGTCTTGTTCAGGTGTTTTTGGCAGTTTATTTTAAGCGTTTCAGGACTTCCAGTGTAAATTCCCATACACGTTTAACGGAGGAGATGCTCATCCGTTCTCTTGAGGTATGGATGTCAAAAAGGTCAGGTCCGTAGGAAACACAGTCAAGCCCGGGCATTTTTTCGGAGAAAATACCGCATTCGACTCCTGCATGAATTGCTTCTACCTGGGCGTCTTTCTGGTACATATCTTTGTAAACGGCAGTTACCAGATCACGCAGAGGAGAGTCTTCTTTATATTCCCATGCGGGGTAGTCGCCACTGAAGGAGCAGGTTCCGCCGGTAAATTCGGTGAGGAAGACCAGCTTGTCGATCAGGGCTTCCTTGGCAGAGGATACGGAGCTGCGGATAGAGAAGCTGCAGTGCAGCTTGTTGTCTGTCAGGTACAAAATACCCAGATTCAGAGAGGTTTCAACAAGACCGGGGATGTTTCTGCTCATGCGCTGTACTCCGTTGGGATAGTTCATAAGCAGGAATGTAATGATGCCGGTGCTTTTGGTATCTAACATGCGGGAAATTTCTTCCGCTTCCCGTTTAAAGGAGATGTTCAGATCCGGGTCTGTAACAGCATATTCGTGCTGCAGTTCTGCTTCTACTGTGCGGATGGTTTCCTCAAAAGCTTCGCAGTCTGCCTTTGTTACATAGAGTGTGAGATTGGTTTCGATGGGGATGGCATTGTCTTTTAAACCGCCTTTTATATCGGAAATCCAGAATTCGGTCTGGTTATCCAGCGCATAGAGCAGACGACCGGCCAGAATATTGGAGTTTGCGCCCCATTTGACAATTTCCATGCCGGAATGACCGCCGGAAAGTCCGGAGATCGTTACCTGATAGCGGACTGCCATATCTACCATATGATGAACCGGTGTGCTGCAGTCGATGCGGATACCGCCTGCGCAGCCAATCAGGAAGTTGCCTTCCAGCTCATTGTCAATATTTAACATCAGGCGTCCTTTTAATTCGGAAACATCCAGTGCGGAAGCTCCCAGAAGACCGGTTTCCTCGCCGGTTGTTAAAACTGCTTCAATTGGCGGATGCGCGATGGAATCGGATGCCAGAACAGCCAGTGCATAAGCAACGGCGATGCCGTCATCTCCGCCCAGAGTAGTGCCGTGCGCTCTGACCATATCGCCATCTACATAAGGCTGGATTCCCTCTGTCTCCATATCAAGCGTACAGCCTTTTTCTTTTTCGCAGACCATATCCAGATGTCCCTGAATAATAACCGGTGCGGATGCTTCATAGCCGGGGGTACCATCTTTAAAAATAATAACATTTTCTGAGGCATCCTGAATATAGCGAAGACCGTGTTCTTTTGCGAAATTTACACAGTAATCGCTGATCGCTTTTGTATTGCCTGAGCCGTGCGGAATGCTGCAAATCTGGTCAAAATAGTAAAATACTTCTGCAGGCTGCAGATTTGTTAATTCACTCATAATAATAATCCTCCAATTTGCCCCTGCAGAACAGATCATGCAGGTGTATGCAGTGATATGCTTGTCAGGTGCATCGTATTTTCAACGCTAATAGTAATATACCACTGATTGTTCTGGCAGGCAAGAATGAATGTTGGGGGGCTGTTTGTGGATTTCCTGGTGTCCAGGGGACGCAAGCTGGCTATGATACGAAGTCTGTCCGGGACTAGAAGGTGCTTCGCACCAATACGCCCCTTGCAGACTTGTATCATAGCCAGCTTGCTGGGTTTTGTGGATTTTTACTGTCAGGAAATCTCTGAACAGCTGTGGGGTGATGGGGGGGAAAACGAAAATATGTTTGGATAAGATCATGATTTGTGAAAAACGTGAGAAAAAAGTGAATAATTTATTAGAAAAAAAGTGGAAAAGCTCTTTCCTTGCCTGGGAAAAGTTAATATAATATTTACAGAATAGACTGGTGCCGTGAGGTGCGGTTGGAAAGAGAAAGGAGAAAGGATACCTGGAGATATTTTTTGAATATTTTTGGGGATGGTCAGTGTGTGTCACTGGCCGATTGTGTGAATTTTATGGAAAGAAACAGATTTACAGGGAAGAAGGCAAGAAATGCAGTTTCGCTTCTTCTGTCTGCGGCGATGCTGTTTGCGGCTGTGCCTGTTCAGGCGGCGGGTGCTGTGACAGAAGCGAGAGTGGAGACAGAGGTAGAGGCGGTCAGCAGAAAGTATACTTCTGCGCAGCTGCGTGCAATCGATGGGGAAGATGGCGAGTACTGGAAGTACTATGATGCAGAGGGAAATCGGATTGAAGAAATAGAGGGGGAGAAGCCTGGAACTTATTCGGCGGATCCTACAGATCCAACAGACCCTGCAGAGCCTACGGAACCGGATGTACCGGGGAACTCTCTTCAGAGTCCGTATACGGATGCAGTTTATACAGTATTACCGGGATATGAGGTTTCACATGGCGTTGATGTTTCCAAATATCAGCCGGAGATTGACTGGGATAAGATGAAGGCAGATGGGATTGAATCGGTGATTATCCGCTGTGCCTACCGTGGATATGGAAGCGGCGGCAGTTTATCGGAAGATCCGATATTTGATACGCATATTGCAGGTGCTTTAGCAGCAGGTCTGAAGGTGGGAATTTATATTTATTCACAGGCAATTACATCAGAAGAGGCTGTGGAGGAAGCAAATTACTGCCTGTCTGTATGTGAACAATATCTGGATCAGCTGGATCTGCCCATCGTTATGGATGTGGAATATGCTTCACCTGATGGAAAGCTTGGAGGACGTTTATACGATGCAAAGCTTTCAAGAGAAAAGCAAACCGAAATCTGTCAGGATTTTGCAGATACCATTTTTGATGCAGGATATCAGGCTATGATCTACGCGAATAAATCTATGCTGACATCTGAGATGAATCCGACGAATCTGACAGATGCAGATTCACAGATCTGGCTTGCACACTATACAACAGAGACGAATTATGAAGCTTCTCCCTATATTATGTGGCAGTATTCTTCCAAAGGTTCTGTGGACGGAATTGAGGGCAATGCAGATGTAAACTTTTTGTTTACCAGAGATCTTGCTGCGCTGACACCGGAGTGTAAGAAAGTATCTGCGTCAGGAAAAGAAGCGGTTTGTCTGACCTGGAAAAATATTTTCGGTGTTGAGGGATATGAAATTGAAAAAAGTACAGATGGAAACAGCTGGTCAGCTCTTGCTAAGGTAGAAGGAAGTGCAACGATTTCTTATACGGATACAACGGCAAGGGCAGAAGAACCCTGCTATTACAGAGTTCGTACATATTTTACCAGGGATGGCAAGATGGAGTACAGCGGTTTCTCTGACAGCATTTTCTATTCTGGCAAAGTAGGAACTCCGGTTCTGGAAAGCGCTGAATCAGCTGGCTATGATAAGATCAAAGTGACCTGGAAACCCGTTGGCGGAGCGGATGGCTACCGGATTTATCGTCAGAATGATGAGGGCAAATGGGTGAGACTGGCAGAGACAGCTAAGACCAGCTATCTTGATGCAAAAGATATCGTAACCGGAAAGAAATACTGGTATCGTGTAAAAGCCTACCGTATCGAGGATGGAAAAACTGTTGTAGGCGAGGCGGATAAGGCTGGAATCAAGGGAAAAGCAGTTCCTGCCACACCGGTTTGGAAAAGCGCTCAGTCGCTGTCCTACAACCAGATTAAATTGAGCTGGGAGCCTGTGGAAGGCGCGGACGGCTATCGTGTTTACCGCCAGAATGATGAAGGCAAATGGGTAAGACTGGCAGAGACAGCTAAGACTGCTTATGTGGATGCCAACGATGTTGCGTGCGGAAAAGAGTACTGGTATCGTGTGAAGGCGTATCGTACTGTAGATGGAACACCGGTAACAGGAGAAGCTGATAAAGCAGGTATTAAAGGAACGGCGGTTCTTTCAACGCCGGTTTGGAAAAGCGCTCAGTCGCTGTCCTACAACCAGATCAAATTGAGCTGGGAGCCTGTGGAAGGTGCGGACGGCTATCGTGTTTACCGCCAGAATGATGAAGGCAAATGGGTAAGATTAAAGACTCTGTCAGCTGCAAGCTATACCGATGCAGGTGATGTGGTAACCGGAAAGGAATACTGGTACCGCGTAAAGGCTTATCGTGTTGTAGATGGAAAAACGCTTGTAAGTGAAGCCAACAAGGCCGGAGTGAAGGGAAAAGCGGTTCTTGCGACTCCTTCGGTGAAACTGAAATCTACGAAAAAAGGAACTGTTTCAATCAGCTGGGGAAAGGTAAGCGGAGCAGAAGGCTACCGTGTGTACCGGAAGGAAAAATCCGCCAAAGACTGGACACGGATTAAGAATATTTCCTCAGGAAATGTCGTTTCCTGCACAAATTCTGCAAAGAGCAAAAAAACCTATTATTATACGGTGCGGGCTCTGCGCAAGGTGGACGGAAAGGTCGTATTGAGCGGTTACAGAAAAGATATTTCTATCAAAGTAAAATAAAAAACAGATAAAAAGTCCCGTCAGAATCGGCATGAATTCTATATTATTCATATTGACTGGCGGGATTTTTTGTGCTATTCTTCAGTTAGTTTTAAATAACTAAAGAGAGAGTGGGGTAATTTATGAAACTGAGTGAATTGAAAATCGGACAAACCTCTGTAATCAGTGCAGTAGGCGGAGAAACAAGTCTTCGCTGCCGTCTGCTGGATATGGGACTGATTCCCGGTACAAAGGTTACTTTATGTAAAGTAGCTCCTATGGGAGATCCTATTGAACTGCATCTGAGAGGCTACCAGCTGAGTATTCGAAAGGAAGATGCAGAAAAAATTGAACTGACAGGGGGCGAAAACGTATGATTTTTGCATTGGCAGGAAACCAGAACTGCGGAAAGACAACCCTGTTTAATCAGCTGACAGGTTCCAATCAGCATGTAGGAAATTTCCCGGGAGTAACGGTGGATCAGAAGATGGGAGCGATGCGTTCCGTGAAAAACTGTTCTGTGGTCGATCTTCCCGGAATCTATTCCATGCGTCCGTATACGAATGAAGAGATTGTAACAAGGGATTTTTTGTTAAATGAAAAGCCGCAGGGAATTATCAATATTATTGATGCGACTAATATTGAAAGAAATCTGTATCTGACGCTTCAGCTGCTGGAAATGCATATTCCAATGGTGGTTGCGCTGAATATGATGGATGAGGTGCGCAGCAACGGAGGTGCGATCAATTATCATAAGATGAGTGATCTTCTGGGAGTACCCGTTATTCCAATCAGCGCGGCGCACAATGAAGGAATTGACGATCTGATCCGTGCGGCGGTGCATGTTGCTGAAAAGAAGATTTATCCTAAGGTGACTGATTTCTGCGGAAAAGGCCCTGTCCACAGATGTATCCATGCGGTATGTCATCAGGTGGAGGATCATGCGGCCGCAATTGAGATGTCTCCCCGTTTTGCAGCTACCAAGCTGGTAGAAGGGGATGAACAGATTATCAAAAAGCTGAATCTTTCCGATAATGAATATGAGATGATGCAGCACAGTATTATCGAGATGGAAACAGACCATCATATGGATCGAAATGCGGCGCTGGCGGATATGCGTTATACCTTTATCGAGAAGGTCTGTTCCGAAACCGTTAAAAAGGGGAAGATCAGTAAAGAGCGGATTCGCAGCGAGCGGATCGATCAGGTGCTGACACACCGCATTTTTGCGATTCCGGTATTTTTGCTGATCATGCTGACGATCTTCTGGCTGACCTTTAATGTTGTCGGCGCTTTTTTCAGCGATCTTCTGGCAGCGGGAATTGATGCGGCGACCGCCGTTGTGGACCAGGCGCTCACTGCCTACGGAATTAACCCGGTAGTGCAGAGTCTTGTTATAGACGGTATTTTTGCAGGCGTGGGAAGTGTGCTGAGTTTTCTCCCGACGATTGTGGTCCTGTTTTTCTTTCTTTCCATTCTGGAGGATACAGGCTATATGGCCCGGGTGGCATTTGTAATGGATAAGCTGCTTAGAAAGCTGGGACTTTCCGGCAGAAGCTTCGTGCCGATGCTGATTGGATTTGGCTGTACGGTACCGGCTGTTATGGCGACCAGAACTCTGTCATCAAACCGTGACCGGAAGCTAACGATCATTCTGACACCGTTTGTCAGCTGTTCCGCCAAGATTCCGATCTATACGGTGTTTACGGCAGCATTTTTCAAACAGTATCAGGCGCTTGTTATGATCGGACTTTATGCGGGCGGCATTCTTGTGGGAATTTTAATGGCGCTGCTGTTTAACCATACGATCTTTCGCGGCAATTCCATGCCGTTTGTCATGGAGCTTCCCAACTATCGTTTTCCTTCAGCGAAAAGTGTTCTGATGCTGATGTGGGAGAAGGCCAGGGATTTCCTGATGAAGGCATTTACCGTTATTTTTGTAGCGACGGTACTGATCTGGTTTTTGGAAACCTTTGACACCCGTCTGAATGTCGTAAAGGACAGCGCAGACAGCCTGCTTGCGGGAATCGGACATCTGCTCGCACCTGTTTTTGCACCGCTTGGATTTGGAGACTGGAGGATGGCGACAGCGCTGATTACCGGATTTACGGCAAAAGAAGCGGTTATCAGTACTCTCGGTGTGCTTTTGAACGCTTCCGGCGAAGGTTTAAATGCGATTCTTTCCAGTACATATTCAACGGCAGCAGCATTCAGCTTTCTGGCATTTACCCTGCTCTACACCCCTTGTGTAGCAGCAATCGCAGCAATCCGCAGAGAGCTCGGTTCTCGGCTTCAGACGCTTGGTGTAATTGTTATGCAGTGTGGAATTGCCTGGGCAGCAGCTTTTGTAGTTTATCAGATCGCACAGCTGTTTTAAGAAAGATTAAAAAGGATTAAGAATGGTTTGGAGGAAAAGATCATGCTTGGAATTGCGGATTACATTATTCTTATGCTGATAGGCCTCGGTCTGGCGGCAGCCTGCAGAAGAATGTTCAAAAGCTTTCAAAATGGCGGGTGCATGGGCTGTTCCGGCTGCAAAAATACGAAAAACTGCAGCAGCTGCGGCGCGGCATCCTGCAAAACTCACAGCAGCAAAGAGAATAGCTGAGAAATATCCTTTGCACGGTAAATGGTAAATATATGATTTAAATACGAACTCCTGCAGGTTCCATACAGCCTGCAGGAGTTCGTGTTTATCTTGTTCTGCGTTTTTTTATATCAGAGCTTCCAATTCGCTGATCGTGCCTGGAAATGCCGTATTTTGGGGGAGGATTCCCTTTTTTTCCAGCAATTCACATATTTCCAGCAGAATCGGTTTTTTCAGGTTGGCGCGTTTCAGAATCTCCTCCTGACGGAAAATAACGTCCGGGGTTCCGTCGGCGATAATCTGTCCATTGCTGAAAACAAGCACCCGTTTTGCCCAGCGATAGGTAAAATCCACATCATGTGTGGAGACAAGAAGGGTTGTCTGTTCTTTTTCCAGCTTATCAAGCACTTCCTCAAACATCTGCGCATTAACCGGGTCTAAGGAGGCGGTTGGTTCGTCAAAGATGATAACCTCCGGCTTCATGGCGATGATATCGGCGATGCTGACCCGTTTCTTTTCGCCGCCGCTGAGATAATGAGCAGGCCGATGCTTAAAATCCGATATATTCATATATTCCAGCGCTTCATCAACCCGTTTCATAACGGTATCTCTGGGAAGACCCATGTTCATGGGGCCAAATGAAACTTCTGCCATGACGGTTGAGGCGATGATCTGGTTATCAGCATCCTGAAAGACGATACCCACCTTTTTGCGAAGCTCGTTCAGATCCTTGTTTTTGCGTCCAATCGGTTTTCCATGAAAGTAAACGGTTCCCTCGCTGCCTGTCAGGACACCGTTCAGATTCAGGAAAAAGGTCGATTTGCCGGCTCCGTTGGAGCCAATGATGGCAATCCGCTCTCCTTTATGAATGGAAACGCTGATATCGTGAAGCGCCGCTTTTTCAGTATCGTAGGTGTAGGATAAATGTTCTGTTCGTATAATTTCTTCCATAATATAATAATCCTTTTGTTTTTTTAATAGGGCTGTTTTGGTACAGTATGGCATCTGGCCGTCCGCCGGTTCAGGTTAAGATCCAGATAACAGCAAGTGCAATAAAATAAAGCAGTGCGTAAATAAGCAGTTTTTTATCGAAAGGTTTTTCCTCTGTTAGAAAATTCAGCTGCCCGTCGTAGCAGCGGGAAAGCAGCGCATCGTAATAGCGGTTTGCTTTTTTCATGGAGAGAATAAACAGATTTGCTCCGATATTTCCAAATGTTCTAAGGGAAGTCCGGGTGCCGCTGTAGCCAAGGCGCGACCTGGCTGAAACGGACATTTTCTGCTGTACTTCCATCAGGATAAAGATAAACCGGTAGATCATATTCATAAGCTCCGTGATCAGCGTCGGCAGATGACAGTCCTGCAGCACACAGATGATTTCATTGACCGGTGTGGACAGGGAGAGGAAGTACAGACAGCTGACAGCGGAAAAGACCCTGCACAACAGGCAGAGTCCGTACCAGAGCTCGGCTCGTGAAGTATATATATAGAAGAAAAACAGATGAATCCGGTATTCGCCCAGAGCTTTGGTGGAAAATCCAAGTGCAACTGCCAGAACAGCTGCAAAAGCAAAGAGCATGGGAATGGTCAGATAGGAGAGATAGCGGTGGGCAGAGAGCCCGCCCTTTACCACAGTCAGATAATACATAGCTGCAAATACCAGCAGAGAAATGAGAAGTTTGTCTGCTGACAGCACAAAAATCAGGGTGATGATTGAAAATGCGGCTTTGAATCCCGGATTGACATGGCTGAGTCCGGACTGAAATGCACATTGATCGATCGAGAACGTGTCATGACTGTGCTTGTGGGGATGGTGGTGAGGTTTCATAATAAAAAGGTACCTTTCAAATTGAGATAAATGTATTTACAGAAAAAAGACTGATGCAAATAAGACGGCATCAGTCTTTTTTGGGAATGCTGGAAAAGAACGATCAGCTCTCGCTGGTGCGGGTCTCCCATTTGCTCCGTTCATAATAGCGGCCGAAGAAGAAGAAGAAAATACCGCTTCCGAGAGCTGCCTGAAGGCAGAAGAGAAGGGATTCTACTTCACCGGGAAGTTCCATGCCGAGAACACTTTCAATAACCGGAGTGAACCAGGGTTCGTTTTCTTCCTCTGTTAATTCGGAAATAGCTTCGCTGCCTGCATTATCAGCGCCGCCGAACTCGGCGGTATTTCCATATAGTACAAGAGGAGCGATTATGATCACTGCACAAAGAAGCAGTAAGATGACAGCTAATTTACCTTTACTCATGAAGGGCCTCCTTTTTCATACCTTTTTTTAAGAATCCAAGACTGATCAGGTCGCTTGCCGCGAAGCTTTCCAGTCCCATAACTACGACAACGGTGATAAAGCCTTCTACAACTGCCAGAGGAATCTGGGTAACAGCAAAGATGCCCATAAATTCTGTTAAGGAAGCTGCAAAGCCGCCGTCGGCAGCGGGATGAGCGATGGCCAGTTCAAAAGCAGTTACACAATATGTAAACAGATCTCCCAGGGCAGCAGCCAGAAAAACCGTTATGTATCTGGGAATTTTGGTTGCTTTTAAAGCTTTGTAAATTAACCAGGAAACGATTGGGCCTGCGATTGCCATGGAAAAGATGTTGGCGCCCAGTGTGGTAACTCCGCCGTGGGCAAGTAAAAGCGCCTGGAACAGCAGAACGATCGCACCGATGATCGCGGTAGCGCAGGGCCCGAAAAGAATCGCACAGAGGCCGGTTCCTGTCATATGAGAACAGCTGCCGGTAAATGACGGGATCTTTAATGCTGAGAGGATAAAGGCAAATGCGCCTGCCATAGAAAGCATAACGATCAGCTTGCGGTCAGAAGCCAGAGTTTTATTGATCTTCATAAAACCAAGTACGATAAAGGGGATACAGAGCGCACCCCACATGATACAGTATGTCGGCTGCAGAAAACCTTCCATGATGTGCATGGCGCTTGCAGCCGGAGCAGCTGCGATAGTCAGAGCGGCTATGCTGCACAGAGCCACAAAATTTTTACTTCTTCGATTCATGATATTCTCCTTATATAATATAGATTCAGGTATGTTTTCCCATATCTGTCCGAACGGGCGCTTTGAGAGATAAAAAATAATCAAAACGCTTTTACGTTGTTAAAATTATACATCTGCAAGTGCAGAAGGTCAAGAAAACTGTATGGTTTTCATAATACCGAATCTGTATAATAGATTCTGAAAAGGCATGATTGTATGAAAGAGGGGAATAAAGAATGGAACGAAGAGGATGGAATCAATAAAGGATGGAATGAAGCAGAGGATGGAAATCAACAAAAAATAGAGCGAAGCAGAGAATGGGAATCAATAAAAGCTGGAACGGCAGAGGGATTTAAAGAATTCTTAAACATTTAGCGGATTTATTTTTAATCGGTAAAATGATATAGTACAGGTGGAGGGATGAATATGTATAAGATATTGGTTTGTGATGATGAAAAAGATATTGTTTCAGCTCTTAAGATCTATCTGGGAGCAGAAAATTATGATGTGCTTCAGGCCTCCAATGGCAGAGAAGCGATAAAGATTGCGAAGGAGGAAGAACTGCAGCTTATTCTTCTGGATATTATGATGCCGGTTATGGATGGAATCAGTGCGCTGAATGAAATCCGGAAATTTTCCAATGTGCCGGTTATTTTCCTGACTGCGAAAAGTGAAGAGATTGATATGATACTGGGGCTGAATGTCGGTGCGGATGATTATATTACGAAGCCGTTTCGTCCGGTAGAGCTTCTGGCGCGTGTAAAGGCGCAGATCCGCCGTTACATGATGTTTGGCGGAGGCGCTGCGGATGAGACGGAAAAGCAGGTGCTGCGGATTGGCGGAATCGAGATGAATGATTCCAGCAAGCGTGTGACGGTTGAGGGCGAGGAAGTAAATCTGACGCCTACGGAATATGCGATGCTGAAGCTGTTTATGGAAAATCCGGGCAGAGTATTTTCTCCGGCGGTGATCTATCAGACGGTCTGGAATGAATCCTATACCGGTTCTGACCGCACAGTTCCGGTTCATATCCGGCATCTGCGGGAAAAGATTGAAATCAATGCCGCCAGTCCTCGTTATCTGAAGGTCGTATGGGGGCAGGGATATAAATTTGACGGAGGTGGACGATGAGAAGGCTTTTCTTCCTGATGAGGCGCAGCACGATCCTCAAGGCGCTGATGATGCTGTGGCTGGCCTGTCTGAGCAGCGCGGTTTTTCTTATAGGAGCTGCTGTTCGGATCATGGTGCATTTTGGCTTTCAATATTCGGAAATTACGGGACTTAAAAATTTTAAGGAATGGATTTCCATGCAGAATGTAAATGTTGATAAAACCTATCATTTTTTTATGAATCTGCATCAGCCTCTGCTTGAGATCATTCGTTCGCCGGAATTTATTCTGCCGATTGTAATTGTGGTTTCCTTCTGTCTTCTTCTGCCGTTTTTATATCTGCTGTCTTCAGCCGGATATCATGGAAAAGAGGAGGAGGCCTGTCTGCGGGGGGCGGAACGGATTCCTTATGATGTGTGTATTCCCGCTTTTTTGTTTTTGTTCTGGCTTCAGCTTAGAGTCTGCGGGGATGTATGCTCGCCGTATTATTCTGTATATCGGAATCTGTTAAATCTGTTTCTGGCGCTGGCGGCTCTGTTTTTGGCGGGAAATTATTTTTTGATGATTACGGCAGCAAAGCTTCGGACCGGTACTTTATTTAACGGTACGCTGATTGCAGGGGCATTCCGTATGCTGTGTTTTTTTATCCGAAATATTCCGTTTGTATGGAAGGCCGTGCTGCTTTGGGGAGGAATTTTGCTGCTGCCGTATATGGCTTTTACAAAAAGCCTGATTCTGTTCTGGTATTATGCTCCTATGGCGCTGCTGTTTAGTCTTATGCTGCTGTTTGGCGTATTTTTAATCGGGGTCTGGGTAATTATTCAGATGAATATGATACGTAAAAAGGCACATGCTCTGTCTTTGGGAGGTCTGGAACTGGAAGAGGAAGAAGCCGAAAAGAAAGGGCGGCAGCCGACTATGCTTCCGGTGTTTGTCCGGTGTCTGAACGATCTAAACAGCGTATCCGACGGGATGAATGCAATCGTGGAGGAGAAAATGAAGAGTGAGCGTTTTCAGACGGAACTGATCACCAATGTTTCTCATGATATCAAGACGCCGCTTACATCTATTATCAACTATCTGGATTTTCTTTCACAGGAGGAAAAAAAGCCGGACAGAGATCCTGCGGTGGTACAGGAATATATGGAGGTGCTCGATCGTCAGTCCGTGCGTCTGCGAAAACTGATCGAAGATCTGATCGAGGCTTCAAAGGCTTCAACCGGTTCTCTGAAGGTGGAAAAGGAACCCTGTGAGCTGGGAATTTTTCTGGAACAGATCGCGGGAGAGTATGAGGAACGCCTGGAACGGTCGCAGCTGCTTTTGCATCTGTCGCTGCCGGAGCATAAAATCTACGTGGAGGTGGATGGAAGACATCTCTGGAGAGTGATTGACAACCTGCTTCAAAATGCATGCAAATACGCAATGCCGGGTACACGTGTCTATCTGCAGCTGCAGGAGAAGGAAGGACAGGCAATGATCGTGATCAAAAATATATCTGCCGCTGAATTGAATATTCCGGCAGAGGAGCTGATGGAGCGCTTTGTACGCGGAGACCGCTCCCGTCATACAGAAGGGAGCGGCCTCGGTCTATCCATTGCCCAGAGCCTTACGGAGCTTCAGGATGGAAAATTTGCAATTGACATTGACGGGGATCTGTTTAAAGTCGCAGTTGGCTTTCCGATTCTGCCGCCGCCGGCTGACGACCTTGAAATCGATGAGATCCTTCAGATCAGTGAAAAGTAAAGATCATAAAGATCAATCTGACGATAAAAGTGCAAAAGATCAGTCTTCTTCAAAACGGATTCTGACAGCTGCTTCCAGCATGCGGGCGGTGTTTTCGCTGCCGCCGAAGGCTGCGCTGTTGACACGGAGCTGATTGCGGCTGTTGTTGCCCATCTCATCACCTGTTACGTACTTGTAGTAGCCTGCTCTCTGGGAACTTTTCTTTCTCATGAAGCGGGCTGCTTTGTCTTTGGGAAGATCGTGGTCTTTCATGACGCGCTCAATGCGGTAGCTGTCCGGCGCACAGATAAAGATATTCATTACATCAGTTCTGTCTTCCAGCACATAGTCGGCGCATCTGCCTACGATAACGCAGGATTCGCCGTCTGCAAGCTGGCGGATGATATCGCATTCTGCCTGCATCAGTTCATCGGCAATCAGAGGCGTGCCGGTGGAGCCGATAGAAAGCAGACTCTTTCTCAGAACGGTCATGGATTCGTCTTCCTGTACCAGACAGTCTTTTACAAATCCGGTTTTTTCTACTGCCAGATCGATCAAAGTACGGTCATAGCATTTTACACCCAGTCTGGCTGCCAGCATCTTGCCGATTTCAGCACCGCCGCTGCCGAATTCTCTTCCGATCGCAATTACAAAATGTTTCATATAGAAACCCCCTTTCGGAATATAGTTGAAATTAAAAAACAGCTCTTATTGGTTAAATTATATAATATTTTCTTAAGATAGTCAATCAAAATGGAAAATATCACGATAAAATGTGCTTAATTTTATTGAATTAAACAAAAATTCTGAAAACTGGAAAAATATGGACTAATAACAAGCCTCTTTTGAGCAGATGACACAATGATGAAAAACGACACTTTACACAGATTTTACATTCAATATAATTAGTATTTACAAAGTTGTTTTATACTTCATATGGCTGTCTGTAAAGGGCAGCTCATGTACACATAGAACCTACTAATGCAAAATGGGAGGTAAAACTTATGGACTTATTTAGTGTCCTGACTATGATCGGCGGTCTGGCCCTCTTTCTTTATGGTATGAATACCATGAGCGACGGGCTTTCCAAATTATCCGGTGGTCATCTTGAACGAATCCTGGAGAAATTAACTTCAGGTCCGATCCGGGCGGTGCTGCTCGGCGCAGGAGTAACGGCGGTGATTCAGTCTTCTTCTGCTACTACAGTTATGGTTGTCGGCTTTGTAAACTCGGGTATTATGAAGCTTTCACAGGCAATCGGTATTATTATGGGTGCCAATATCGGTACCACGATGACTTCATGGATTTTGAGTCTGAGCGGAATTGAAGGCTCCAGCATGGTATTAAGGCTGTTAAAACCGTCATCCTTTTCGCCGATACTGGCAGCAATCGGTATTATCATGATCATGTTCTCCAAAGAGGAGAAAAAGAAGGATGTCGGTAATATCCTTGCGGGCTTTGCCGTTTTAATGTTTGGTATGGATACCATGAGCAAGGCTGTAGCGCCTCTGGCAGATGTGCCGGAATTTACCAGTATTCTGACCATGTTCTCAAACCCTGTTATGGGTATTCTTGCAGGTGCGCTGCTTACAGCAGTCATTCAGAGTTCCTCCGCATCAGTAGGTATTCTGCAGGCACTTTCCAAAACAGGAGCAATCAGCTTTTCAGCAGCAGTACCGATCATTCTGGGACAGAATATCGGAACCTGTGTAACCGCGCTGCTTTCAGCTGCAGGCGCTAATCGGAATGCGCGCCGCGCTTCTATCGTACATCTGTACTTTAATATTATCGGAACCATACTGTTTATGGCGGTATTTTATACGGCAAATGCAGTGATCGGATTTACCTTTATGGATGATTCCGTGAATGCTGCAAACATTGCTGTTGTCCATTCGATTTTTAATATTTCGGCAACTCTGGTTCTGCTGCCGTTTACAAAGCTTCTGGAGAAGCTTGCTTACATGACGATCAAGGACGAACCCGGCGAAACGAAAGAGGTTTATGCATTGTTGGATGAACGTTTCCTTTCCCAGCCGGCATTTGCTATTTCTCAGTGTAAAAATGTGGCTTCTGAGATGTCAGAGCTGGCATTAAGGGCTTTTGTGCTTTCAGTAGAATTGTTAACAGAATATAATGAAGAAAAAGCAAAGGAAGTAGTTCGCCTGGAGGATGAGGTGGACCGCTATGAGGATGAGATCGGAAGCTATCTGCTGAAGCTGTCGGATGATGATGTAACCGTAAAGGACGGCAGAACGATGAATCTGATCCTCCACTGCATCAATGATTTTGAGCGTATTTCCGATCATGCGGTAAATGTTATGGAATCCGCAAAGGAAGTGCATACCAAGAATCTGATCTTTTCAGAAAAAGCGCAGAAAGAGCTTCAGATCTATTCCGAAGCCTTAAAGGATATTCTGTATATGGCAGTTCATACCTTCCAGAATGAGCATCTGCCTACTGCTTATGAAATCGAGCCTTTAGAAGAGGTAATCGATCATCTGAGCGAAAAACTGCGTGACAAGCATATCAATCGTATGCGCAAAGGCAAATGTACGATTGAGATGGGCTTTGTTCTGACCGATATCACAACCAATTATGAAAGAGTAGCAGATCACTGCTCCAATATCGGTATCTGTCTGATCGAAGTAACTCAGAATGAATATGAAACACATGGCTATGCCCTGAATGTAAAAGAGCAGGATATTGCGGAATTTAATAAAAAATGTATACATTATGAGCAGAAGTATGCATTGCCTGAATAATCTGACAGAAGAATCTAACTGAAAAATATACAAACAAGATACAAACAAGATCCAGGAAAAGCGTACAGGGGGGATTACAATGGCTTTGATTTATATCGTGGAGGATGACAGAGATATACGGGAAATAGAAGTTCTCGCTCTGGAAAACAGCGGATATACGGTAGAGGGATTTGCATGTTCGAGAGATTTTTATAAGAAGATCGGACAGCGGCAGCCGGAACTGATCATTCTGGATATTATGCTTCCGGATGAAGATGGTCTGGAAGTGCTGAAAAAACTGCGGGCTGATGCGTCGACAAGATATATTCCCGTTATTATGGTAACTGCAAAAACCACGGAGCTCGATAAGGTCCGGGGGCTTAATATGGGCGCCGACGATTATCTGGCAAAGCCGTTTGGCATTATGGAGCTGATTGCCCGGGTAAAAGCAATGATGCGCCGCAGTCAGGTGATACATGAAGAAAAGTTTTATCACTGCGGTCCGATTTTCATGGATGATGAAAAACGGGCGGTCTACATAGAGGATGCTCCCTGTGAGCTTACTTTTAAAGAGTATGAGCTTTTGAAGATCCTTCTTCAAAATACGGGAATTGCGCTTCCGAGGGATCTGATCATGGACAGAATCTGGGGCTTTGATTATCAGGGCGAGTCCAGAACCCTGGATATGCACATTAAAACTCTGCGTCAGAAGATGGGAGAATACGGAAGCTGCATTAAAACCGTAAGAAATGTAGGATATCGGCTGGAGCCGTAGAAGATCGGGCAGACGGGAGGACGGACAGAATGAAAAAACGAATATTAAAACAGATGGTTCTGATTGGTATTTTTACAGCACTTGCCGCTTTTCTGCTGTGCACGGCTGTTTTCTATGAACTGTTCCGCCGCCAGGTTATGAGTGAACTGAAAGGCTATGCGGAGGTTCTTACAGATTCGGAGGAGGCAGTTCTTGCGGGCAGATATACGCTGATGGATGAGCTGCGTGTCACAATCGTAGATCAGACAGGGAAGGTTCTTTATGACAATACGGTAGAGAATAACGATTCCATGGAGAATCACGGAGAGCGCCCTGAAGTGGAAAGAGCGCTGGAAAGCGGAGAAGGGAATGACGCAAGGCTTTCCCGTACGCTTGATAAGAGTATGTTTTACTATGCTGTTTTGATGAACGATGGAAATATCGTAAGAGTTTCCAAGGAAGCGAGCAGCATATGGGGAATCATGCTTCGGGCAATGCCGATCTGTATTCTGATCTGTATCTTTATTTTTGTATTCTGCATCGGGATGTCAAAGCTTCTCACGGATAAGCTGCTTGAACCGATCGACCGGATGATCGGGGAAGATTTCCAGCGGATGAACAGCAGCGATGTTTATCCGGAGCTGGTACCGTTTATTACGACAATCCGCCATCAGCATGAAAATATCATGAAAAGTGCACTGGTACGTCAGCAGTTTACTGCGAATGTATCACATGAACTGAAGACACCGCTGACGGCAATTTCCGGTTACGCGGAGCTGATTGAGAATAATATGGTTCCGCAGGCAGCCATTCCCTCCTACGCACAGCGAATTCACAAAAATGCAAAGCGTCTGCTGACTCTGATCAATGATATTATCAAGCTGTCGGAGCTGGACGATACGGAACATGAACTGAATCCGGAGTATTTTGATCTGACGGATCTGGCTAAGAGATGTATGGAAAGTCTTCAGATCGCTGCTCAGAAGAGAGGCATTCATCTGCATTTTGTTGGAAATGTTTCCTGCAGGCTCTATGCGGATATGGGAATGGTAGAGGAGCTGATCTATAATCTCTGCGATAATGCGATCCGTTATAATAATCCGGATGGAAAGGTGTGGCTCGAAATTTCTACGCGGGCCGGCAATAAACCGGTTCTTACCGTGCGTGATACGGGAATCGGTATTCCAAGTGAATCTCTTGAGCATGTATTTGAGCGCTTTTACCGTGTAGATAAGAGCCGTTCAAAGTCTACCGGAGGAACCGGGCTGGGACTTGCAATTGTAAAGCATATTGTTTCCAGACATAATGCAGACCTGGAGATTTCCAGCGAGCCCGGAATCGGAACCAGAATATCCGTTATTTTTCCGGCACAGGCAGATGAAAGAGGATAAGTCTGAGTACATCCGGCAAATCCCGTACATCTTTCTCCCATAACGGATTATCATTTCATAACAGAAAAAATATAAAAACCGGCAAGCCGTCTGTGATGCAGTCTGCAAGGGGAGTATTGGTGCTGAAAGCACCCTTTAGATTACACGGTAAACGCATGATTTTAATTGCGCTCTATTGAATAAATGTGGAAGGCTCCATTACAGTACAATCCTGTTCGGGGACGCGCTCTCGCTCTGATCGAACGCAGCGGTACTAAACTCTCAAACTGTCTTTCAGACAGTCCGATCGTTAAGTACCGGCGTTCTCTAAGGTCCCTTTCACAGGATTGTACTGTAATTCCGCCGACGCAGTTTTTTCGTTTACCTGTTCTGCATTTTTTTCGTTTACCTGCAATTCCCATCTTACAGCTTTTTCCAGCCCTTATGGTTCTGTTTCAGCCATTCGATTTTATTTTCTACATAGTATTCCCGTTTTTCAAGACGGCCGTGTTCCTTGCAATATACACAATAATATTGCTTTTGTTTTTCTAATTCGCTTCTTTCTTTTCCAAAACAGTGCCTTTTCGAAATACAGGGAATATCTTCCTGTAATGCCGGCTGGTTTCCTTTTGCCTGGTCTTCTATTTCATTCTATGTATCCATGCCGCACAAGATTGCAGTAATTGCAATTATAATGATATCAATGAAGTTATGTCTTTGATTGTAAGGGGCTTTCGGATCCGAGACTTCCCACAGCTGTTCAGCATTTCATGACAGTAAAAGCTGCAAAAACCAGCAAGATGTCTATGATGCAAGTCTGCAAGGGGCGTATTGGTGCTGAAAGCACCCCTTAGCCCCGGCCAGACTTCGTATCATAAACATCTTGCGTCCCCTGGACAACCCTGCTGTCCGGAAATCTCTGAACAGTAACGATTATTTTTCTGGTTGAAATACCTGTAAAAACTGTTTAAAATAGTAAAGTGTATTCATTGCGCAGCAATGGGGCAATTCGTGGTATCATGTGATTGCAGGAAGGAATAAGGAACAAAAAAAGAATGAAAATGCAATATGAAAAGCAGTACAGTAACTGCCTGGGACGCGAGATGGAGTTTAAAATCTACGGGCATGCGGGAAAAGCTATGCTGTATATTCCGTGTCAGAATGGACGTTTTTTCGATTTCGAAAATTTTGGCATGGCTGAAACGCTTGCACCCTGGATTGAAGCGGGAAAATTACAGGTCTTTTCCGTGGATACTCTGGACGCGGAAACCTGGTCATCCGGTCACTGGGACTGCCGTGAGAGAATCAGCCGCCACGAACAGTGGTTTCATTATCTGATCGATGAGGTGGTACCGCAGATGATTTCCCGGGCACAGGAAACAAATCGGGAAGAGGAGCCGAAGCTGATGGTATTCGGATGCAGTATGGGCGCAATGCATGCGGGAAATCTGTTTTTCAGACATCCGGATTTATTTGACATGGTACTCGCTTTGAGCGGCGTGTACAATGCGTCTTTTTCCTTTGGAGATTATATGGATGAGCTGGTCTATCAGAATTCACCGGTGCACTATCTGTCAAATCTTCCGAAGGAGCATGAATACAGAGCTCTTTATAAGAGAAGCAAGATGGTTTTCTGTGTTGGTCAGGGCGCCTGGGAGGATGAACTGCTTGCAGGAACCAGGGAGCTGGATACGGTTCTTGCAAGGCAGGATATTGCGGCCTGGGTGGATTACTGGGGTTATGATGTGAATCATGACTGGTACTGGTGGCGGCGCCAGGTGGAATATTTTATGCCGTTTTTTCTGCAGTGAAAGCTGTGATAAAGGAGCAGGAATCAGGAAAAAAGCGATAGGAGCAAGATAAGGAAATAAGAGGATGAGGAAATAAGAAAACAAGGAAATAAGAAGCTAAGAAAATAAGGAAAGCAATTTAGGAGAGGATTGATAATATGAAGAATTTTATTTTTATTTCACCGAATTTTCCGGTAAATTACTGGCAGTTTTGTGATCGTCTGGCGAAAAACGGAATCAATGTACTCGGAATCGGCGATTGTCCTTATGATGAGCTCGACAATGGCCTGAAAAAGGCGCTGAAAGAGTATTACAAGGTGGGAAATCTGGAGAATTACGATGAAGTATACCGGGCAGTTGCATTTTTAACCTTCCGCCACGGACGGATTGACTGGATTGAGAGCAATAATGAGTACTGGCTGGAGCGGGATGCAAGGCTGCGGACGGATTTTAATTTAAATACTGGATTTAAGCTGGAGGATATGCCCCGGATCAAATACAAATCAAAAATGAAGGAATACTACAGACAGGCGGGAATTCCTGCGGCAAGATATCATATGGTCGATGATCGTAAGGGCTGCCTTTCTTTCATTGCAGAAATCGGATATCCCGTGATCGTTAAGCCGGATAACGGGGTGGGCGCCAATCATACCTGCCGTATTTCCTGCGATGAGGAGCTGGATCATTTCCTTGAGACGAAACTGCCCGTTTCCTATATTATGGAGGAATGTGTAAACGGACAGATCTGTTCATATGACGCCATTGTCGATTCCCAGGGAAATCCGATTTTTGAATCCGGCAATGTAACCGGTACGTCAATCATGGATATTGTAAATGAAGGCATGGACAGCCACTATTATATTGAAAAGGAGCTTCCCGAGGAGGTTCGTCAGGCCGGACGGAAAACGGTAAAGAGCTTCGGTGCAAAGAGCCGTTTTGTGCATCTGGAATTTTTCCGTCTGTTAGAAGATCAGGCAAGTCTTGGAAAGAAGGGCGATATTGTGGCGCTGGAGGTGAATATGCGTCCCAGCGGCGGCTATTCTCCTGAAATGTTAAATTATGCCAATGGTACAGATGTATATAAGATCTGGGCGGATATGATCGCGTATGACAGCACTCAGTATCCTCAGATGGGACACTATTACTGTGCTTTTGTGGGACGCCGGGATTACGGAAGCTATGCGATGGATGACAACAGCCTGATTGGCAAATACGCGCTGGAAATGTGTCAGTGCGGCAGAATTCCGGATGCACTTTCCGGTGCAATGGGAAATCGTATGTTTATCGCCAAATTTGACTCCTACGATATGATGGAGGAATTTTTTGAAGATGCTATGAGAAGTGGCTGCTAAAATCCCCCCCAGGGGGTTGTTTTGCAGAAAAATGCGGGGTATAATGAAGCGGATGGCGAAACGAAAAGCAGGTAGAAGGGAGGAAGCAATATGCAGGAATATGAGTTAATCTGGGAGATTTTTAATGAATGTGCGAATAATCAGATGCGGGATGTGTTTTTTAAGGAGATCATTACGGATGACCCGGAGGCGGAAGTCAGGCGTCTTCTGAAGGACAATGCTGATGCCGTGATAACCAGAGAAGAGCTTTCAGATGGTTCCATTGTATTTCATGCGGATGTTTCCGGACTTTTGCAGCGATATACGTTTACGCCGGTGTAGATTCGCAGAAACCAAACCAGAAGGCTGCGGATGGCGGAAAGGAGAATCATATATGATGCACGAGGGACACCATCATGACCACGAATGCTGTCATGAACACACACATGGGGAGCATACACATACACACGAACACACACATACACATGAGCATACACATGCTCCTGCTGCGAATGCAAGCGAACCTGTAAAAAGAGCAATTACCATGCTGAATTATATGTACAGCCATAATTCCGATCATACGGAAGAACTGGCAGAGATGGCAGGAAAGCTGCGTGAGCTGGGTGAAGCAGCAGCAGCTGATGAAATTGAAAAGGCAGTAGCAGCATTCCGTGAAGGAAATGCAAAGCTGCATGAAGCACTTCATAAAATCAATGCTTAGGTAATACCTGATCATAAAGGAGGTTTTTATTATGTGCCTTGCAAGAGTATACGGACACAAAAAAGACGAAGAAGAAATTTTGCTGGCTGACAGCATTGCAAACATTATCCCGGAAGGCGGAAAGGTGCGCATGCTTGATATCTTCGGAGATGAAACTGTAGTAGAAGGAACTCTGCTCAGCCTTGACCTCGAAAGAAATACCGTAAAAATACAGCTGGTGTAATATCACATGGATTTCTCGGACAGCGCGGGCTGTCATGAGAACGCTTCGGCCATTGATACAGAAGCTTTTCGGCGGCATTCAGGCCGCCGGGAAGCTGTATCAGTGGCCGTTCTTTATTCCCGCGAGCAGCGAGCCAGGCGGGCATGCTTGCAGCGGGGTATTTGACTCAGGGGCGGCAAAACTTTTCTTCAATCAGTTTCTGGGATTTTGTAAGGGTTTCCTGCAGTTTGCTTAAAAGCAGCGGATCGCCCTGGCAAGCCTCCTTCAGATAGCGGATTTCATCGCAGGTCCCGGCAGCATGGGGGACGAGATAGGCTCCGGCATCACTTCCTGGGGCAATCGGGACGTTCTGCAGGAGAGCGAGCCGAACATTCTCCATATGGCAGCGGGTGATGCGGGCGACTGCTTCTTCGCTGAAGCGCCCGCAGCCGCGAAGGGAGGCACAGGTAGCGAGGGTGGGAACCCAGACAGCGCCGGTCTGCGTAAACAGACGGCGGCAGGTATCATCCATATAATAGCCGTGTTCAATGCTGTCGCAGCCGGCTTCCAGGGCATAGCGGATCTGAGTCGGCGTATTGACATGTACCATAACGGCAAAGCCCTCCTCATGGGCGATGGAAACCATCTTACAGATAAGCTCAGGATCCTGAAGCGGGGTGGAAACCTTTCCGAATTCATCAAAATCCAGAATGCCGGAGGCCATGATTTTAATAAAATCACCGTGTCTTTTTGAGACTTCTGCTGTCAGAGCGGCATATTCTTCTATTGTATCAAAGCCTTTTCCGACAATGCCTCCGTAGTAACCGTTTTTATGAATCGCAAAAACAGGCGTGCGGTAGTCGATTCCGTAATCGGCTGCCAGCTCCTTTGCCCTGGCAGAAACTCCAAGAGCGTCTCCGCCGTCTCTTACGAAGGAAATCCCGGCCTTTTGATAGCACTTAAAATGTTCGTGGATTACAAAATCCTGCACTCCGTTTTTGTGCAGGGAAACCGCCTGTTTATAATTTTTTCCGTCCATAATGATGTGGGCATGGCATTCTCCATACATAAAAGCTCCTCTTTTCTCAATCGGTATTGTTATTGATTCTGCTATTCAGTTTACCTCAAATGAAATGAAAATACAATTTTGTACGTCCGGATTTGGGAAATTTGTATCCCAAATCCGCTTGCATTTTTCGGAATTCTGTTTAAAAACAGGATTGTATTTGAAAGATGGCAATGTTATACTATGAGAGTCTGAAAAGATATTAGCACAGCATCAGAAAAGGAGGGTAATTTATGGAGAAGTTAAGCAGAAAACTGAAAAAACATCTGTCTGCGCTGACAGCAGTCATGATGGCAGTTTTTCTTGGCACAAGCTCTGTTTTTGCCGCTGCAGTCCCTGTGGCTGCTGCAGGAATACAGACAGAGGTTTCAGGGGAAGCAGAAACTATAACAGAAGCTGAAACAGAAAAAGATACACGGGCGGCTGCGCAAACAGAAACAGATGTCGAGAAGGCAGCAGAGGAAACCGCTGAGGCACAGACAACCGCTTCGGATACAAAAACCGAAGGAAGTGCTGAAACACAGGAGACAACTGCTGCAGAAACAAAAGAAAC
>JAUNPP010000005.1:0-27535 GCA_030536685.1 Lachnospiraceae bacterium | reverse complement strand
GTCCCCCCACGGTCGGGTGTTTCGTGAAAAACGCGAAAACAGCAGGTGTTATTTTTGTGCCCGAAAATCAGGCTTCGGTGTCAAAAATATCAGTGCAAACCTGTTGGAAAATAGTAAATACTCACAAAAACCATACACAAACAACACAAACAACAGAAACGGAAACGAAAGAAACAGAAACAACTCAGACAGAAGCAGAAACAACAGAAACAGATCCGTCGGATGAAACACCGGATGAAACAGTTCCCGGCAATAACGGCTCTGAGACAGCAGAAGCACAGAAGATGCTTGAGATGCTTGAAAAGAGTCTTCTGACAGCAGAAGGAAGCCAGGTTTATACCGGACAGGCATTAAAGCCCGCACTGAAGCTGGTGTATACCGATGAGAGCGGAAAGGAACAGGATATTACAGAGCAGTTTATCCTGGAAGCTCCTGAATACACAAACAATGTGAATGCAGGAAAAGCAAAGGTTTCTGTTAAGGCTACCGGTTACTACAAGATCGAACAGTCCGGTCAGAAAACACCGGTTATGTTCAGAACACCGGCAGAAAAAGAAGGTTCCTTTGTTATTGCGGCAGCGAGCATCAAATCCGCTTCCGTAGAACTGAGCAGTACCAGCTATACATACACCGGAAATCCTAAAAAACCGGGTGTGACGGTAACGCTTGGTGGCAAGACACTGAAAAAGGATACGGATTACACAGTAACCTATAAGAATAATGTAAATGCAGGAAAAGCATCTGTAACGGTTGCCGGAAAGGGCAATTATACAGGTTCTCCCGCAGCAAAAACCTATACGATCAAGCACAGGGATATTTCCAAAGCGTCCGTTTCTTTAAGCACAACGACGTATACCTATAATGGAAAGGATAAAAAGCCCGGAGTAAAGAGCGTAAAGGTTAAGATGTCCTCCAGTGTAACCAAAACACTGAAAAAAGACAGAGATTATACGGTAACCTACAGCAAGAATACAAAATCAGTCGGCTCTAAGACCGTATATGTAAAGGGAACCGGCAATTACTCAGGAACCGCTAAAAAGACCTACAAGATCATACCGGAAAAGGCTACCGGAGTGAAGGTCAGCGGACGTACCACAACCAGCTTTAAGGTAAGCTGCAATAAGGCAAAAACCTCCGGCTGCGAATACCGTTTCCTGTTAAAGACCTATGATTCCAAAAAGGATAAATGGGTAGACTTAAAGTCCAAGACACTTTCATCCAACAGCTATACATTTTCCAAGCTGACACCGGGAATGGCATATCGTGTATACGCACGTGTGTACAAGGTGCTTGATGGAAAGTATTATAAAGGAAACTGGTCAGAAAGCGTAAAGACGGTAACACTTCCCTCCAAAACGGTTGTTTCCTATGCGACAAAGACAGGAAGCAAGACGATGAAGGTGACCTGGAAGGCTGTTTCCAACGCTTCCGGCTATCAGATCCAGTATTCAACCTATTCTGATTTTTCACGCAACCAGAAGATCATCAAGGTCAGCGGCAGAAGTACTACTTCTAAAAAGATCAGTTTAAAGAGTACCAGTACCTACTATGTAAGAGTCAGAGCATACCGCACCTGTGAGGATCACACATATTATGCGGCATGGAGCAGCAAGGTATCTACCTCCTACTCCAATCTGTATTCATCTTATTCTACAAGCTATAATTCCGGCAACACAAACCGTTCAACCAATCTGCGTCTTGCCTGCAAGGCAATCAACGGAACGGTTCTTTCAAACGGAAGTACATTTTCCTTTAATGGAATTGTCGGAGAGCGTACTGCAGCGAAGGGCTATAAAGAAGCCATCATCTATGAAGGCGGACAGGAAGTTGGCGGCATCGGCGGAGGAATCTGCCAGGTGGCAACGACCATATTCAATGCAGTGCTGAAGGCAAACTTTACGGTTGTGGAAAGACATCAGCACAGTCTGACGGTACATTACTGTCCTCTGGGCTACGATGCGGCAATCGCATGGGGAAGCAAAAACCTGCGTTTCAGAAACAATTCAGGAACCAGTGTTAAGGTGCTGGCCTCTGCTTCCGGCGGAACTCTGTCCGTGAAGTTTATGACAAATATCTATAAAAAACCGCCGAAGGTTACTACAAAGGTAACTGTACGGAATGGTGTTTATACATTAAAGAGATATGTAAATGGAAAGTGTAATTACACAACGACCAGCGATTATCTCGACAACTGATTCATTCATTGATTCATTGATTGGCGGGCAGTGCCTGACACTGCCCGCCTGCTATTCCCGGGAAAACCGGGCAAACTAACCTTGTGCAAATCAGGAGGAGAAAATGAGCGTTAAAAGAATTTACGTTGAGAAAAAGGTTCCTTTTGCGGTAGCAGCCAAAGAGCTGAGACATGAAATCCGCGGCTATCTGGGAATTAAAACCGTAACACAGGTACGGGAACTGATCCGCTATGATGTGGAGAATATTTCCGAGGATATCTACCAGAAGGCGATTAATACAATTTTTTCAGAGCCCCCGGTAGACGATGTTTATGAGAACACATTCCCTGTAAAGGAGGGGGATCTTGTCTTTTCTGTTGAATTTCTGCCCGGTCAGTTTGACCAGAGAGCGGATTCCGCAGAACAGTGCGTGAAGCTGTTAAAGGAAGATGAAACCCCTGTTATCCGCTCTGCTACAACCTATGTAATCAGCGGAGAACTGACAGAAAAAGAAGCAGAAGCAATTAAAGTTCATTGCATCAACCCCGTAGATTCAAGAGAAGCTTCCGCAGAAATTCCTGAAACTCTGGTTGCCGTATATGATGAACCTGCGGATGTTCTGATCTTTGACGGCTTCAGTGCGATGCCTGAGGAGGAACTGAAAAAGCTGTATGATTCTCTGGGTCTGGCTATGACCTTTAACGACTTTAAGCATATCCAGAAGTATTATCAGACAGAAGAACACAGAGATCCTTCTATGACAGAAATCCGTGTACTTGACACTTACTGGTCAGATCACTGCCGTCACACCACTTTCCAGACAGAACTGAAGAATGTGGAATTTATGGATGGCGATTACAAGGAGCCGATTGAAGCTACCTACAATCAGTATCTGGCTGACAGAGATGTGCTTTTAAAGGGCCGCTCTGATAAATTTGTCTGCCTGATGGATATGGCTTTACTGGCTGCACGCAAGCTCCGCAGCGAAGGCAAGCTGGATGATCTGGAAGAATCCGATGAGATCAATGCATGCAGTATTGTGGTTCCCGTGGAAATCGACGGTGTGACAGAGGAATGGCTGGTTAACTTCAAAAATGAAACACATAACCATCCGACTGAAATCGAGCCCTTTGGTGGTGCTGCTACCTGTCTGGGCGGTGCAATCCGCGATCCCCTGTCAGGACGTACCTATGTATACCAGGCAATGCGTGTAACCGGCGCAGCAGATCCTACTCTTCCTGTTTCCGAAACCTTAAAAGGCAAGCTTCCTCAGAAGAAGCTGGTTCGGGGCGCAGCACATGGCTACAGCTCATACGGCAACCAGATCGGTCTGGCAACCGGCTATGTAAAAGAAATTTATCATCCCGGCTATGTAGCGAAGCGTATGGAGATCGGTGCGGTTATGGGCGCTGCTCCCAGACGCGCGGTTATCCGTGAGACCTCCGATCCCGGCGATATCATTATCCTGTTAGGCGGACGTACCGGACGCGACGGCTGCGGCGGTGCAACAGGCTCCTCCAAGGTTCATACCGAGGCTTCCATCGAAACCTGCGGTGCAGAGGTACAGAAGGGTAATCCTCCGACAGAGCGTAAGATCCAGAGATTATTCCGCAGAGAAGAAGTCAGCCATCTGATCAAGAAATGTAACGACTTCGGCGCCGGCGGTGTTTCTGTAGCAATCGGCGAGCTGGCAGATGGTCTGCAGATCAATCTGGACAAGGTTCCGAAGAAATATGCAGGTCTGGATGGTACAGAAATTGCAATTTCCGAATCACAGGAAAGAATGGCAGTTGTGGTAGATCCTAAAGATGTAGCACAGTTCTTAGCTTATGCAGAAGAAGAAAATCTGGAAGCGGTTGAAGTAGCAGTTGTTACAGAAGAACCCCGTCTGGTTATGAGCTGGAGAGGCAAAACAATCGTAGACGTAAGCCGTGCGTTCCTGGATACCAACGGCGCACATCAGGAAACGGATGTTACAGTTGAAATTCCTTCAAGAAAAGA
Organism: Lachnospiraceae bacterium; assembly: GCA_030536685.1. Classification (GTDB taxonomy): domain Bacteria; phylum Bacillota; class Clostridia; order Lachnospirales; family Lachnospiraceae; genus TWA4. The sequence goes on along the minus strand of JAUNPP010000005.1, from coordinate 23,360 downwards.
CAGCCAGTTCAAGGCTGCTCCTGTAGAGGATGTAAAAGCAGAATGGATGAATATGCTGAAGGATCTGAATGTCTGCTCACAGAAGGGACTGGTAGAGCGTTTTGATGGTTCCATCGGCGCAGGTTCCGTATTTATGCCTTTCGGCGGCAAATATCAGCTGACAGAAACTCAGGCTATGGTAGCAAAATTGCCTGTTCTGAAAGGAAAAACAGATACCGTAACCATGATGTCCTACGGATTTGATCCTTATCTGTCTTCCTGGAGCCCGTATCATGGCGCTGCGTATGCAGTTCTCTCCTCCGTTGCCAAAATTGTGGCAAACGGCGGCGATTACTCCAAGATCCGCTTCACCTTCCAGGAATACTTTAAACGTATGACAGAAGACAGCAAGCGCTGGGGCGTTCCGTTCTCCGCTCTGTTGGGCGCTTACAATGCACAGCTGGGATTCGGCCTTCCTTCCATCGGCGGCAAGGACAGTATGTCAGGTACCTTCAATGAATTAAATGTACCTCCGACACTGGTTTCCTTTGCAGTAGATGTAGCAAGCGACAAGACCATCATTTCTCCTGAACTGAAAAAGGCAGGAAACTGTCTGATGCTGTTCAGAGTAGAAAAAGATGCATTTGATATGCCTGATTACGAACAGATCAAAGCGTTATATGCTTATATCCATGAAGCAATCAAGGCCGGCGATATCCTTTCCGCTTATGTAGTAGAAAGAAAGGGTATTGCAGAAGCAGTTTCCAAGATGGCATTTGGTAATGGTCTTGGCGTACAGCTTGAAGCAAATGCTCTGGATGCTTCAGAACTGTTTGCACCCGGCTGGGGCAATATCGTATGTGAAGTACCGGTAGAAGCAGTAGAAAAACTGGCTGCTAAGGGCTCTCTGATCGGTAATGTCATCAAGGAACCTGTATTCAGCTACGGAGATACGGTAATCGCTGAAGAAGATGCTGTAAAGGCATGGACTGAAACTCTGGAAAGAGTATTCCCGACCAACTCCGGCGCGGAAGCAGAACCTGCCAGGACAAAGCTGTACGATGCAAAGGATATTGTAATCTGCAAGAACAAGATTGCAAAACCGAAGGTATTTATCCCTGTATTCCCCGGTACCAACTGTGAATACGACAGTGCCAAAGCATTTGAAAATGCCGGTGCAGAGGTTATGACCAAGGTATTCAGAAATATGACTGCGGACAATATCCGTGAATCCATTGATGAATTTGTAAACTGTATTGAACAGGCTCAGATCATCATGTTCCCCGGTGGTTTCTCTGCCGGTGATGAACCGGAAGGTTCTGCGAAGTTCTTTGCAACTGCTTTCCGCAACGAAAAGGTAAAAGAAGCAGTAGAAAAGCTGTTAAAGGATAAGGATGGTCTGATGCTTGGTATCTGTAACGGTTTCCAGGCGCTGATCAAGCTTGGTCTTGTTCCTTATGGCACCATTGCTCCTCAGCAGGCTGATTCTCCGACTCTGACCTACAATACCATCGGACGTCATATTTCCAAGATGGTTTACACCAAGGTAGTGACGAACAAGTCTCCCTGGCTGGCACAGGCTGAGCTGGGCGGCGTATACTGCAGTGCAGCATCACATGGTGAAGGCCGTTTTGTGGCAAACAAAGAATGGATCGACAAGCTGATGGCAAATGGTCAGATCGCGACCCAGTATACAGATGCAGATGGCAATGTAACAATGGATGAATTCTGGAATCCGAATGGTTCATATTGTGCAATCGAAGGTATCACAAGTCCTGACGGACGAATCCTCGGCAAGATGGCTCATGTAGAGCGCCGCGGTAAGTCAGTTGCAGTGAATATCTATGGCGAGCAGGATATGAAGATCTTCGAATCCGGTGTTGCTTACTTTAAATAAACAATTTAAAGACATGTATGATAGAAGAAAAGACCAGGTTTTCTTCACAATTTGAAATTCCTTTCTAACAGATTTCAAATGGACATCGGCGAAAGCAGGCTGCGGAGCTTTCGCCGAATGTTCTCTTAAAGTCGGAGTTCCCGGCATATTTTACATTTTACTATGTTATTTTTAGTCGATAAATTATATTTTTTATTAAGGATGATCCTGACAGGAGCTATGTTTCTGACATGCAGCGTGACACTTTGGTTATGCGTGCAGAAATACATGAAAAAATCAGGACACATCTGTTTTTTGTATGTTATGCTCCTGACAATCAGCGCAGGCAGCAGCATTTTCTGCCTGATTGGAGGAATCAGCCTGTTTTTGCCTCAGAATCTGCTGTCCAACAGGTGGAGCATTTTCTTTCCCGGATGGATTCGGATGTATGGTATTTCAGGAGGCATTGTTAAAATAATCGTAATCACAGTCTGGCTGTTAGGTATGGCTTTCAGCGGATATCAGCTGGGGCGTCAGAAAAGGCGGCTGCAGCGGCTGTATTATCTGAATCAGCCAATTGCAGATCGGGTCACGCTGGAACGGTTTAAACAGGCGGCAGACAGAGCCGGATTAAAGGAAGTTCCGCTTCTGGTTTCCAACAGGGCTGTTCAGGTGCCCTTTTTAAGAGGGATAAAGAGACCGGAGGTTGTGATTCCGGCAAATGAATTGTCGGAGAGAGAGCAGCAGCTGGCATTTGCGCATGAGCTGGTTCACTGCAGGCACCGGGATCTGCTGGTGCGTTATCTGCTGCGTGAGCTTTTTGTGATTTACTGGTTTCTGCCGTTTCGGTTTTTCTGGATGGAGCAGGTGATAGAGCTCCAGGAAACCCTGTGCGATATAGAAGTCTGCAGACAGTATGGGAACTGTTTCAGCGCGGGAACCTATTATAACATGATACTTGACCTGACGCAGAATTCCGGGAATTTTGGTACAGGCCGAAGTATGTATGTAATCTCCAAACTGATGGAAAATGCCTGCCAGCTGGAGAGGCGGATCGGAAACATGAGCAGCTATCAAAGCAGAGACCATAAAAAGGGCGTTTTGACAGCTGTGGCTTTGATCAGCCTGGTCTTATTTCTGGGAATCACTGCGATGGGTATTTTTGCATCGAATATTCTGGTTTCCGGCAAACAGGATATCAGGGAGGCAGCTGTGGCGTCTGCGGAGTATTTTGAACAGACCAGCCAGCAGGGAGAGATCACGGCGGCAAAGAACGGGTTTCATCTGAATGAATCCTGCATTTTTGCTCTGAAACCCGGAGAAGAAATCAGCAGCGAAGTTTTTTGGGGAGAAGCAGGCAGAGAAATTGCTCTGATAGCGACCGCCTCTGAGGCTATGTTTGAAATTGTTCTTAAAAGCAGGGAAGATGTTCAGACGGTTTCTGTCTCTGAGGAATGGGCAGCTCTGGATTTTGAACTGCAGGATATGGAATATCGCCTGTATGTGAAAAATACAGGCGATAACGAACTGGAAATAGAGCTTTTTTGCACCTATTAGCCTGCAGGCAAAGGTTGTTTTACAGACCCGGATAGCAGGATATAAGAAATAAAGCGATCAGCGGAATGTACAAAACAAGAAGGCCGATCCGAACGGAAACTGTTTTTTGATTGCGGAAGAAGGGCAGTTTTCGCCGGATTCTGGTATCACTCAGAACCAGGGCCGGAAGAAACAGTATGAAAGCAGCCAGGATCACGCGGCATAAATAAGGCAGCAGAGTTCCTTTTTGCTGATAGGCAGGACAGAGGCTGAGCGCATACAGAATTCCGGTAGCGGCAGCCATGTGGTAAGTAACCGATGCCAGCATATAAAGCGGATTCCCAAGCCGATAACCTAAAAATCTTCGGCCTGTGGGAGGAAGCTTTTTTTTGTGTCTGGAGGAAGCCTCTTTGGAGAAATCTTCTCCTTTTTGACAGACCGGTTCTGTTTTGGCGGAAAAAGATCTGTTCTCATGTTCTTTATCAGAACCGGGGATCGGTTTGCTGTGATCCGCCAAGGTAGTGTTATTTTCTGAGCTGTAATATGCGTTATCGCCGGAAGGCGAAGCTTTTATGTGAGTCAGATCGGTATCGCAGAAGGGACAGCGTGCGACCATGCTGGATACATCTTTCTGACAATTCGGACATTTGATTAGTGCCATAATGATACTCCTGTAAAAAATAAAAGGTAATTGTGTCAATTCTCCATAAAAGACAGTATATCATGAAAAGGGCCGGGATTCCATAAGAAACTCGTGCATATATTTTGTTAAAAAGATAAGGTAGAGCAATGAGGAGTTCGTTTTTATTTCGCCTGACAAGAGCTGTTGTATGCAGCTATCTGGTATCTGCGGTTTTGGTGTTTCTGCTTTCATGGGGGCTGTATGTTATGAAATGGGAGGCCGCCGGTTCTAAAGCCGCTGTCCATGCCGTTTATTTTCTTGCCTGTCTTGCAGGGGGATTTCTCGCGGGGAGACAGTTTGTGGAAAAACGCCTGCTTTGGGGGCTGTTTACAGGTTTGCTTTATGCCCTGGTCCTGATTACGGTATCACAGCTTACCGGCGGCCCCGGGAGCCATCAGCTGCCGGAAATTGCGGTTATGACGGGAATCTGCCTTGCGGGCGGTGCTTTTGGAAGCATTCTCAGCTGAAGAAAGACTTGTAAAAAATTTAAAAAGTAATTGAAATTGTGAGTGGGCTTTGATATACTGGGTTTAATTGTGGAAAGTGTGTCCTGGATATCCGAAATCGGTTATTACAGGCCGCACCATGCAAAATTTAATCAGGAGGTTCATAAGTATGAAACATATTAAAACATTAACTGGCAGCAGCTTAAAGAATACAATGAAAAAAGGCGGATGCAAAGAATGCCAGACATCCTGTCAGTCAGCTTGCAAGACATCCTGCACCGTTGGCAATCAGAGCTGTGAAAACAACAAATAATTAATAAAAATTCATTTTTATGAAGCAGCACGGGGGCACTCTGGCAGACGGAGTGTCCCTGCATCTTTGCACATATATCTCAAACGGCAGGAGATACTTCCGGCTGAGATATATGTGCAAAAAGTAACGCTTCGGCTTTATAGAAGCTTTGAAACGTTATAAAAACAGAAACATATACCGCCGCAGAATGCGGATAGAAAGGACATATTGTGATTCATCAGTATAAAAATAATGGCTATAATATTGTACTGGATGTATGCAGCGGTTCTGTTCATGTAGTGGATGACATAACTTATGATGCAATCGGCCTGTACGAGACACAGGACAAAGAGCAGGTGCTTGCTGCTCTTTCCCGGAGCTACCCTCAGGCAAAAGAAGAAGAGCTTAAAGAGGTTCTGGGAGAAATCGATGAGCTGAAGGAGCAGGGACTCTTATATGCAGAGGATATTTATAAGGATTATGTCATTGATGTAAAGAACCGTACCACGATCGTAAAGGCGCTTTGCCTTCATGTGGCACATGACTGCAATCTGGCCTGCAGATACTGTTTTGCAGGAGAAGGAGAATATCATGGCGACCGTTCGCTCATGAGTTTTGAGGTAGGAAAGAAAGCACTGGATTATCTGCTTCAGAATTCCGGAAGCAGAAGAAATCTGGAGGTGGATTTCTTTGGAGGAGAACCTTTATTAAACTGGAAGGTGGTAAAGGAGCTGGTGGCTTACGGCCGTAGCAAGGAAGAGGAGTATAACAAAAACTTCCGTTTTACTCTGACCACCAACGGTGTACTGCTTAACGATGATGTAATTGACTTCTGTAATAAGGAAATGTCCAATGTTGTACTGAGTCTGGATGGAAGAAAGGAAGTCAATGATAAGATGCGCCCCTTCCCTAAGGGAGCAGGCAGCTACGATATTATTGTGCCGAAGTTCCAGAATTTCGTGCAGAAGCGCGGAGATAAGGATTACTTCGTAAGAGGAACATTTACCCGCAATAATCTTGATTTTTCAAAGGATCTGATGGAATATGCGGATCTTGGATTTGAAAAGATGTCAATTGAACCGGTAGTCGCTCCTCCGGAAGCACCGTATTCCATTCGCGAGGAGGACATTCCTCAGATTCTTGAAGAATATGATAACCTTGCGCTGGAATTTATACGCAGAAAGAAGGCTGGCAAAGGCTTTACCTTCTTCCATTTTATGATCGATCTGAATCAGGGTCCCTGCGTGGCCAAACGTTTATCAGGCTGCGGAGCGGGCACGGAATATCTTGCGGTAACACCTGCAGGAGATTTCTATCCCTGTCATCAGTTTGTAGGTCTTCCTGAATTTCTACTGGGTAATGTAGATGAAGGAATTACCAATACCGAGGTACAGAAGGAATTTAAACAGTGTAATGTGTACGCAAAAGAAAAATGCAGAGACTGCTTTGCAAGATTCTACTGCAGCGGCGGTTGTGCTGCCAATTCCTATCAGTTCCATGGAAAGATTACAGACGCCTACGATATCGGCTGCGAGATGCAGAAAAAGCGTATTGAATGTGCGATTATGATTCAGGCTGCACTGGCAGAGGAAGAGTAACCGGCAATTTGACAGGCTTCACAGGAAGCCGCAGGAGGTAATAAAATGAGCAAAAACAGAAAGGCCGGCAAGAAAAACAGCGGGGTACTCCGTTTACTTGCCACCGTGCTTGCAATTGTGTTATTTGCATATATTGCGGTATCGGGATTGGGATTTGAACAGTCGGGCAGTATGCAGGACATCAAGCTGGGTCTTGATCTGGCAGGCGGTGTCAGCATTACGTATCAGACAGTAGATGAAAATCCTTCTGCTACAGATATGGCAGATACGATTTACAAGCTTCAGATGAGAGCACAGACCTACAGCAGCGAAGCTGAGGTTTATCAGGAAGGTAAAAACCGGATCAACGTAGATATTCCGGATGTTACGGATGCCAATAAGATCCTGGAGGATCTGGGACAGCCCGGATCTCTGGTATTTAAGGATTCCGAGGGAAAAGAGGTTTTAACAGGCGCTGATGTAAAGTCAGCGGAGGCCGGTATTATCAGCAAGGATAACAGCGGCAACTCAAAGGATTATGTTGTAAATCTGGCGTTTACAGATGCAGCTGCAAAGACATTTGCAGAGGTAACAAAGGCGAATATAGGAAAACCGATTTCCATCGTTTATGATGGAGAGGTTGTCAGCAACCCTAATGTAACGGACGCAATTACCGGAGGCAAGTGCTATATCGAAGGTATGGAAAGTTATGAAGCTGCCGAACAGCTGGCTTCTACGATTCGTATCGGTTCCCTTAAGCTGGAACTGAAGGAAATGCGTTCCAACGTAGTTGGCGCGAAGCTGGGTTCCGATGCGATCAGCACCAGTTTAAAAGCGGGCGCAATCGGTCTTTTCCTTGTTATGGTATTTATGATCGTATTTTACCTGATTCCGGGTATTGCGGCAGCGCTGGCGCTGGTTCTGTATGTACTGCTGATGATCTGTCTGTTAAGTGCATTCCAGGTAACGCTTACACTGCCCGGTATTGCAGGTATCGTTCTGACCATCGGTATGGCGGTAGATGCGAACGTTATTATTTTCTCACGTATCCGCGAAGAACTGGCAGCAGGCAAGTCTGTTCGGATTGCACGTAAGGATGGTTTCTCCAAAGCCTTGTCAGCGATTCTGGATGGCAATATTACAACTCTGATTGCGGCGCTGGTTCTGTATCTGATGGGTTCCGGTACGGTAAAGGGATTTGCCACCACACTGGCAATCGGTACTCTGCTTTCCATGTTTACAGCATTGTTTATTACCCGTTTTATTCTCAACGGTCTGTACGAGCTGGGATTCCGTGATCCTAAATTCTATGGCAAGAAGGCTTCTATGAAGCAGCCTCCTGTTATCGATTTTGTAAGCAAAAAGAAGGCATTATTCAGTATTGCTGCGGTTATAATCATCTGCGGTATCGCTGCAATGGTATATCACGGCCCTGTAAAAGGCGGCGATATCCTCAATTACAGTCTGGAATTTAAGGGTGGTACATCTACTTCCGTGACCTTTAACGAGGATTTATCTCTGGATAAATTAAACAGCGATGTAGTACCGCTGATTTCCAAGGTGACAGGAGACAATGACATTCAGGTACAGAAGGTAAGCGGCTCCAATCAGGTTATCTTTAAGACCAGAACCCTGAACAATGACGAGCGTCAGGAGCTGGAGGACAGTCTGATAAAAGAACATAAGATTGATCAGAAACAGATTATGGAAGAGAGTATTTCCGCTACTGTAAGTAAGGAAATGAAGCAGGATGCGATCATTGCAGTTTTGCTGTCTGCGGTTATGATGTTAATCTATATCTGGTTCCGTTTCAAGGATATCCGTATTGCGGGCAGTACCGTACTCTGTCTGCTTCATGACGTTCTGGTGGTTCTGACCTGTTATGCGCTGCTGCGCTGGACAGTCGGCAATACCTTTATCGCATGTATGCTGACCGTTGTTGGTTATTCCGTCAACGATACCATCGTTGTATTTGACCGTATGCGTGAAAATCTCAAGCTGCAGAAACGCGGTGAGGGACTTGATACCGTTATCAACAAGAGTTTATCACAGACTCTCACAAGATGTTTAAATACTTCCATTACAACCGGTATTATGGTTTTGGTTCTTCTGGTATTTGGCGTGGCATCGATCAGAGAGTTTGCACTGCCGTTAATGGTTGGTATCTGCGCAGGTTTCTTCTCATCTGTATGTCTGGCAGGAAATATGTGGCATACTTTGAAATCCATGCAGAAGGATCAGTAGCAGGAAACTGCGCGGCTGACGCAGATTGCGGCATGCCGGCATGACTGATGCAGTGATAACGAAGTAAAAAGGGTAAAATATGTACAAAATCATAAAAAAAAGCGGACGTGCCAAGCGGGCTGAATTTCAGACCGTGCATGGCACGATTCAGACCCCGGTATTTATGAATGTGGGTACGGCGGCTGCAATTAAAGGCGCCGTATCGACAGAAGATCTGGAACGGATTGATACGCAGGTGGAATTATCCAATACCTATCATCTCCATGTAAGACCGGGTGATAAAATCGTAAAACAGATGGGCGGCCTTCATAAGTTCATGGTGTGGGATAAACCGATTCTGACCGATTCCGGCGGATTTCAGGTATTTTCCCTGGCAGGACTGCGAAAGATCAAAGAGGAAGGCGTTCATTTTCACTCCCATGTAGATGGCGCTAAAATTTTCATGGGACCTGAAGAGAGTATGCAGATTCAGTCCAATCTGGCTTCTACGATCGCCATGGCATTTGATGAATGCATACCGAATCCTTCCACCAGAGAGTATGTGGAAAGGTCAGTAGCCCGTACAACGAGATGGCTGGCGCGCTGCAAGGCGGAGATGGAACGGCTGAATGGTCTTCCGGATACGATCAATAAAAACCAGCTGCTTTTCGGGATTAATCAGGGCGGCGTTTACGAGGATATCCGTATGCGCCATGCAGATGAGATTTCAGAGATGGGGCTTGACGGATATGCGGTAGGCGGACTGGCGGTAGGCGAATCTCACGAGGAGATGTACCGCATTCTGGATTGTACGGTTCCGCATCTGCCGGAGAATAAACCGACCTATCTGATGGGCGTGGGAACACCGGCCAATATTCTGGAGGCAGTCGACCGAGGCGTGGACTTCTTTGATTGTGTATATCCGAGCCGTAACGGAAGACATGGACATGTCTATACCAAACATGGCAAGCTGAATCTGTTCAATGCAAAGTATGAGACGGATTCACGTCCTATAGAGGAGGGCTGCGGCTGTCCCGCCTGCAGACGCTACAGCAGAGCTTATATCAGACATCTGTTAAAAGCGAAGGAAATGCTGGGCATGCGCCTTGCAGTTTTGCACAATCTGTATTATTATAATCATTTAATGGAGGACATCCGTCTGGCCATTGAAGAAGACAGATATGCTTCTTTTAAAGAAGAATACCTGTACCAGCTCACACAGGGCGAATAAAAGAAAAAATCAGGCGCAGAAGCGCCGTCACAGGAGGAATCGAATCATGGAAATGGGCATTATGGTTGTGTATATTGTTGCATTAATCGGATTAATGTATTTTATCACAGTAAGACCTCAGAAAAAGGAACAGAAGAGAATGGAAGCGCTGTTATCAAGTCTTGAAATCGGCGACAGCGTATGTACCACAGCAGGATTTTACGGCGTGGTAATCGGTATGGATGAAGACATGGTAATCGTTGAATTCGGCAGCAACAAAAACTGCAGAATCCCCATGAAGAAAACATCTATCGTAGAAGTAGAAAAAGCCTGAAAATAACGGTTCGGGATTTCTGTCTGGAAATCCCGAACCGTTATTTTATATGAAAACTATCTGGAAATCCTGAATTGCTATTTTATATTGAATAATCTATATTGAATTGCTTCCTGCCCGTTTCTGGGAAGCGGTTTTGGATAAAACTCTATATGAACGGCATAACATATGGTAAATCAACGGATTCACGATTAAAATTTAATTTTTTTGAATCCTGATACAAGTGATGCAAGAAGAATCACCTGAATAATTACGAAAATCATAATGGATTGTTTACCTTACTTTCTTTTTTAATAAATGTTTTTTTAATAAGTTTTTGAATAAGAATCACCTGAAAACTGCGTTTCGGCAAAATACGGTTATCTGACCTTTATTAAGCAGCGAAAGCAAGAATGCTTTCAGGAATCTCAATGTTGGTCTCTTTTGCCTTTAAAACAATGGGTCTTGTGAGATCCAGACTCAGAATACCAAGTACGGATGTCGCGTCAACACAGCAGCTTCCGCTTACCAGATCGTACTGATTTCCGCTCTTGGAAATTTCAGTTACGAAATTTTTCACCTTTTCCAAAGTGTTTAATTTGACTTTACACGTATTCATTGCACTCAACTCCTTTTCCGTGAATCAATCAATTTATGTAAAGACCTGAAATGAAATATGAGCTTTTTTTCAGGTCGTAACTGCATTATAGTGTCTGACAGGTCAAAAATCAATCGTCATCCTGAATGAAGTTTTGGAAAAAAAGCTCATATTTACATGAATTATGCAGACATTCTGATATCAGATTTCGGAATTATGAAATAAAAATATACAAAAAAACTGCATGATATTGATTATACGGTAAAATTATCTGTTTACGGTTATGCTGCAGATGCTGCGGGTGTTACCGGCTGTGGCATACTCAAGCGTAACCTTATCACCGGATTTCAGGAAGGGAAGTCCGGGATCAAGGGTAATGGAGGCGGTATAGATTTCAGCACCTTCCTCCAGCAGGATATAGTAGCGGGTGTTACCGTTTACAACTGCTGAGGAAATGGCGGAAATGGTACCTGTGATACTTGCCTCCGGCGTCAGCGGTTCTTCCGGCTCGGTTGTCTGGGCGCCGCCCTGATTGCCGCCTGAATTCCCCTGCTGATTCGGTGAAACCTCTCCGCTTTCAATGCCGAGCGCCGTTTCGTAATTGGATCTGGCTGTTTTGATGCTTGTGCCGGTACCAACGATCTGATACTGTTCCACATCAACAAATGCATACATCTTAACCAGCCCGGCCGCATCCTTCAGAGAAAGGAAATAGGTGGGACGGTCGGAGACATTGAGCAGCAGCGGGAAGGTGGCATCGTAATTCATCTGCTGTACCTGGCCCTCTGCCGACAGCATAGCGGAATATTCGGTAGCACCGGGAACGGGATAATATTCAGCCTCCTTGGTACGCAGGTTGACCAGCATAAAGCCTGTGTTGGAATCATCGCTGGTTACGGACGTCATACCGGTGTACAGGTAAACATCATCACCAATCGTAATGTAGTTATAGCCATCGGTGGTCTGTTTCACACCCTTCTGACCAAACATGGAGTTAAAGAATCCATTCTGATACATACCATAGTAATCAAGCTGATTTACGATCAGTTTGGAAATAAAGACCTGATCGACCCAGCTGGGGATATCTTCCAGCTTATAGTAAGTATTTTCACCGGTAACAGCATTCACCAGAACTGCTCCGGAAATATCCTTTCCGCTCCAGATGCCGATCCGGTAATTGATAACCGGTGCAACCCAGTAAGGGGTTCCGCTTTCGTCAATTTCAAAAGAGATATCATCGAAATCAAAGATAAGAGTCGGATGACTGAAACGCAGATAACGGTTAATATTGCGGAAGAAATATTCGCTGGTGGAATACTTCATTCCTTCGTCCAGACGCTTCAGAGAAGTTTCCTGCGTTACCATATTGACCATGACATAAGCCGGAAGACCCTCGGAGCGGTTGGAAAAACATTTGATCACGTCGCCGTACTGCAGAGGGGTAACTCTGTAGGGCGTTCCCTTGTAATTGATCTGGGTGTACATGTCCATAATTTCGAACTGGGACACCAGATCTGACATCTCACCCAGCTTTCTGTTGCCCAGACGCTGTGCGGAAGCCTTGTCCACGACAGGAATCTGATTCATGGAAAGCTCTGCCACATCAGCTGCAAAATCACCGTCTTCAACGGAAATCAATTTGGAATAGGCTCCTGAGTGAAAAATCGGATGTCCGATCACACTGCCCGCAAACTGGATCACAACGATCAGAACCAGGGCGCCGGCCCCGATTAAAAACGGCTTGCTGATTTCACGCAGATGAAAGGACTGGAAGCCGCGGATCCCTTCCGCATGGGCTGCGCTAAAAAGATCCTTGATCACGCCTGCGCCATTCACAACTAAGATCACCAGAACAGCCTGGAACAAAAAGCTCCAAAAGCTTTCACTGCGCGGATGCAGAGGCGGAAGCTCCACATAATACAAACCGAAAATAACAATGGCACAAATTAAAAAGCGCCATAAAAAACCGGAAAAACCTCGTTTTTTCATAATAAATGTTAATCCTCCTTTAAGAATCATCCAGATACAGCTGTTGGCATATCTGAAAATTTATACATACACCAGTAACAGTATATCTGAAAACAGAAGAAAAGAACAGGAAGAATTATTAAAATCAGATTAAGAATTTTCACTGTCGCGAAACTCGCTCCCGGAACCTGGAAATGTTACAAGGAAAAGGTTGAAATATTTCAAGAAATAAGATATTATTTAATGCATAGCGTAAATTCAACCCCCAAAATAGATAAATTCGAGTCTGGATTACGAGAATATTCTATATTATAATGGTTTGAAACTGACTCTGGAGGAGATAAATGATGGAAAAGAAGATTGCACTGATTCCCGGAGACGGCATTGGCCCGGAAATCGTAAGAGAAGCACGGAAAATACTGGATAAGGTGTGTGAAAAGTTCGGACATAGCTTTACGTATACAGAACTGCTGATGGGCGGATGCTCTATTGACGCATATGGAGTACCGCTGACTGACGAAACGCTGGAAGCAGCAAAAGCGTCTGATTCTGTACTGTTAGGTGCAGTAGGCGGCAACGTAGGAAATTCCAGATGGTACGATGTGGCGCCGAATCTGCGCCCCGAAGCAGGTCTTCTGGCAATTCGTAAGGGACTTGGCTTATTTGCCAATATTCGCCCCGCTTATCTGTATAAAGAACTGAAAGCAGCCTGCCCTCTGCGCGAGGATATTATCGGAGAAGGCTTTGACATGGTTATCATGCGTGAGCTGACCGGCGGTCTGTATTTCGGAGAACGTCATACCGAAGAAGTCGATGGCGTGAGAAAAGCAACCGATACCTTAACCTATGATGAAAACGAGATCCGCCGTATTGCCATTAAAGCATTTGAAATCGCAAGAAAGAGAAAAGGCAATGTAATCAGCGTAGATAAAGCAAACGTTCTGGATTCTTCAAGACTCTGGAGACAGGTTGCCGAAGAGGTTGCAAAGGATTATCCGGATGTTACACTGACCCATATGCTGGTTGACAACTGTGCGATGCAGCTGGTTATGAACCCCGGTCAGTTTGATGTGATTTTAACAGAGAATATGTTTGGTGATATTCTTTCCGATGAAGCCAGCATGATCACCGGTTCCATCGGTATGCTTTCCAGTGCCAGCCTGAGCGAAACAAAGCTGGGACTGTATGAGCCCAGTCATGGCTCCGCACCGGATATTGCAGGAAAAGATCTGGCAAACCCCATTGCAACGATTCTTTCCGCAGCTATGATGCTTCGCTATTCCTTTGATATGGACAAAGAAGCGGATGCAGTGGAAGCGGCTGTTTCCAAAGTACTGGAAGACGGATATCGCACAGGCGATATTATGTCAGAAGGCTGTACACAGGTAGGAACCATTCAGATGGGCGATCTGATCGCAGAAAGAATCGAATCGAATTAAAATATACAATGGCAGACAGCCGGATTCGGATTCCGGCTGCAAACCGTTATACAAAACAGATTAATAATAAGGAAGGATACAGACATGAAAAGTGATGCAGTAAAAACAGGGATGCAGCAGGCACCCCATCGTTCGTTATTTAATGCTCTTGGTATGACAAAGGAAGAACTCGAAAGACCTCTTGTAGGTATTGTATGCTCCTACAATGAAATCGTTCCCGGTCATATGAATCTGGACAAGATTGCCGATGCAGTAAAAATGGGAGTTGCCATGGCAGGCGGTACTCCGATCATGTTCCCCGCCATTGCGGTATGTGATGGTATTGCCATGGGACACATCGGTATGAAATATTCTCTTGTAACCAGAGATCTGATTGCAGATTCTACAGAATGTATGGCTCTGGCACATCAGTTTGATGCCCTGGTCATGATTCCCAACTGTGATAAAAATGTTCCCGGTCTTCTGATGGCAGCAGCCAGACTGAACATTCCTACTGTATTTGTCAGCGGCGGTCCTATGCTGGCAGGACATGTAAAAGGCGAAAAGAGAAGCCTTTCCTCCATGTTTGAAGCAGTTGGCTCCTATGCGGCAGGCAGTATGACAGAAGACGATGTAACAGAATTTGAAAATAAGGTATGTCCTACCTGCGGTTCCTGCTCCGGTATGTATACCGCCAATTCCATGAACTGTCTGACAGAGGCAATCGGTATGGGCCTGAGAGGCAACGGAACGATTCCTGCGGTATATTCCGAAAGAATCAAGCTGGCAAAACATGCAGGCATGAAGGTTATGGAACTTTACAGAAACAACATCCGCCCCAGAGACATCATGACAAAGGATGCATTTATGAACGCTCTGACTGTAGATATGGCTCTTGGATGTTCTACCAATACCATGCTGCATCTGCCGGCGATCGCTCATGAAGCAGGCGTTGAAATCGATATGGACGTAGCAAATGAAATCAGCGCAAGAACCCCGAACCTGTGTCATCTGGCTCCTGCAGGCTATACTTATATGGAAGACCTCAACGAAGCCGGCGGCGTATATGCCGTTATGAACGAGCTGTCAAAGAAGGGACTGTTAAAAACAGATCTGATCACAGCAACCGGCAAGACCGTTGGCGAAAATATCGCAAATGCTGTAAATCGTGACCCTGAAACCATCCGTCCCATCGAAAATCCTTACAGTGAAACCGGCGGAATTGCCGTACTGAAGGGAAATATCGCTCCCGACGGAAGCGTGGTAAAACGTTCTGCAGTTGTTCCGGAGATGATGGTACACTCTGGTCCTGCCCGTGTATTTGAATGTGAAGAAGATGCGATTGCTGCTATTAAGGGCGGTAAGATCGTTGCAGGCGATGTGGTTGTAATCCGCTATGAAGGCCCGAAAGGCGGCCCCGGTATGCGTGAAATGTTAAATCCTACCTCTGCGATTGCCGGTATGGGACTTGGTTCCAGCGTGGCTCTGATCACAGACGGCCGTTTCAGCGGCGCTTCCCGCGGCGCTTCCATCGGACATGTATGTCCCGAGGCAGCAGTAGGCGGCCCGATTGCGCTGATCGAGGAAGGCGATACCATCGAGATCAATATTCCTGCCAACACCCTGAATGTACGTCTGTCTGATGCAGAACTGGCAGAAAGAAAGGCAAAATGGCAGCCCAGAGAGCCCAAAGTAAAAACAGGCTACCTTGCCCGCTATGCAAAGCTGGTTACAGACAGCTGTCACGGCGCAGTCCTGAAATCTGAATAATACAGGGAATTTCCTGAAGACCAGTTTCAGAGAAATCTGGCAGAAGGTTCAAAGAGCTAATTTCAGGGAAATCTGACAAAAGGTTCAAAATATAGATTTCAAAGAAGATAATTTAAGAGAAAACAGATTTGGAGTATAGATAGATGCAGTTAAATGGTTCAGAAATTTTAATCGAATGTTTAAAAGAACAGGGTGTGGATACCGTATTTGGTTATCCGGGCGGCGCAATTCTGAATGTATACGATGCGCTTTACAAGCATCCTGAAATCCGGCATATCCTGACCTCTCATGAGCAGGGTGCCTCCCACGCAGCAGATGGTTATGCCAGAGCAACCGGTAAAGTAGGTGTATGCCTGGCAACCTCAGGCCCCGGTGCAACCAATCTGGTTACCGGTATTGCAACCGCATATATGGATTCTGTTCCGGTTGTGGCAATTACCTGTAATGTAGGTGTTTCCGCGCTTGGCAAGGACAGTTTCCAGGAAATTGATATCCTGGGAATTACAATGCCGATCACGAAACATAATTATATTGTGAAAAACATAGAAGATCTGGCGGATGTGGTCCGCAATGCATTCCGTATTGCAAAAACCGGCAGACCCGGCCCCGTTCTGATCGATATTCCGAAGGATGTGACAGCTGCAGTAACTGAGTATGAAGCAGTTGTTCCCACGCCGGTTGAGCGTGTGATCCGTGATATCAGAGAAGAGGATGTGGAAGCAGCTTTAAAGATGATTTCAGAATCCCGCAAACCTTTTATTATGGTAGGCGGCGGCGCTGTAATTTCAGAGGCATCCGATGAACTGGCAGAATTTGCCGCTCTGATGGATTCTCCTGTATGCGACACTCTGATGGGAAAAGGCGCATTTGACGGAGAGAGCCTGAACTATACCGGTATGATTGGTATGCACGGCACAAAGGCATCCGATTTTGGCGTGTCCAAATGTGATCTGCTGGTAGCAATCGGCTGTCGTTTTTCAGACCGTGTAACCGGTAATGTAAAGACATTTGCGGAAAATGCCAGAATCCTTCAGATCGATGTAGATGCTGCGGAAGTGAATAAAAATAAAAAAGTAGACGTTTCTATCGTAGGCGATATTAAAAAGGTACTGGAAATCCTGATTTCCCGCATGGAGCAGGCAGATCATTTTGCATGGATGAGCCAGATCAGCCGTCTGAGAAATCAGTATCCGCTGACTTATAAGAAAGATGTTCTGACAGGTCCTTATGTGATTGAGAAAATTTATGAGCTGACAAAGGGCGAGGCGATCATTACCACAGATGTTGGTCAGCATCAGATGTGGGCTGCACAGTTTATCAAGTATAAATATCCCAGAACTTTCCTGACCTCAGGCGGTCTTGGAACGATGGGATACGGCCTTGGAGCTTCCATTGGCGCTCAGGTCGGCGTGCCTGCAAAGCAGGTTATCAATATCGCAGGTGACGGATGCTTCCGTATGAATATGAATGAACTGGCAACAGCATCCCGTTACAATATCCCGATCATCCAGGTATGCATCAACAACCACGTACTTGGTATGGTTCGTCAGTGGCAGACACTGTTTTATGGCGAGAGATATTCTCATACGATTCTGAACGATGCAGTTGATTTTGTTAAAGTAGCAGAGGCTCTTGGCGTAAAGGGAATCCTCGTTACAAAGAAAGAAGATGTAGAACCGGCTCTGAAGGAAGCGCTGGCTTATGACGGCCCGGTTGTGATTGATTGTCATATTGACTGCGACGACAAGGTATTCCCGATGGTATCACCCGGCGGCAATATCGCAGATGCTTTTTCAGAGGAAGATCTGGAGAATAACTAAATTCAGAGGAAGATCCGGAGAATAACTAAACAAGAAAGTCACTGTATGTGTGTATTTACCACGGGAAACCGTGTTAAATAGATGTTGCTGTTCATACTTTGCACAGTAACAGATAAATGCCCGCGCGAATCGGGCGAATAAGGATAAAGGAAAAAGGACAACAGCAGCCTGTGTTGATGCAGAGATGCAGGCTGCAAAGTTAAGGAGGCGCAAAGCTATGGGAAGAGTATATAACTTTTCAGCAGGTCCGGCTGTATTACCGGAAGAAGTATTAAAGGAAGCAGCAGCAGAAATGCTTGATTATCGTGGATGCGGCATGTCCGTTATGGAGATGAGCCACAGATCACCCATGTTCCAGAACATTATTGATGAAGCAGAAGCAGATATCCGCGAACTGATGGGAATCCCGTCTAATTACAAGGTACTGTTTATGCAGGGTGGAGCATCTCAGCAGTTTGCAATGATCCCCATGAATTTTATGAAAAACCGTGTTGCTGATTACATCGTAACCGGCGCATGGGCAAAGAAAGCATGGAAGGAAGCACAGAAGTTTGGTCAGGCTAATTGTGTGGCATCCAGCGAAGACAAGACATTTTCATATATCCCTGATTGCTCCGATCTGCCCATCAGCCCGGATGCAGACTACGTATACATTTGCGAAAACAACACTATTTACGGTACAAAATATAAAAAGCTTCCGAACACAAAGGGAAAAGATCTGATTGCTGATGTATCTTCCTGCTTTTTATCAGAACCTGTTAACGTAGAAGACTACGCTATGATTTATGGCGGCGTTCAGAAAAATGTTGGTCCTGCAGGTGTGGTAATCGGTATTATCCGTGAAGACCTGATTACAGACGATGTTCTGCCCGGAACTCCTACTATGCTTACATATAAGACACATGCTGACAACGGTTCCATGTTCAATACTCCGCCCTGCTACAGCATTTACATCTGCGGCAAGGTATTCAAATGGCTGAAGAAGAACGGCGGTCTGTCCGCTATGAAGGAAGTGAACGAAAAGAAGGCTGCTGTACTGTACAATTACCTTGATCAGAGCAATCTGTTTAAGGGTACTGTAAGACCGGAAGATCGTTCTCTGATGAATGTTCCGTTTGTAACCGGCAATAAGGAGCTGGATGCATTATTTGTAAAAGAAGCAAAGGCAGCAGGCTTTGAAAACCTGAAAGGACACAGAAGTGTCGGCGGTATGAGAGCTTCTATTTACAATGCAATGCCTTATGAAGGTGTGGATGCGCTGGTTAAATTCATGGCTGAATTTGAAGCAAAGCACTAATGAATTTTTTCTCTGTGCCGGGGATTTGAATGCTGCGGCACGGGGAAAACAGGAAAAAACAGAAAAGTAGTTATAGAAAAGAGAGTATTGTATCATGTATAAGATTAAATGTTTAAATCCGATTTCTAACGATGGTTTAAAGTTACTGACAGACAATTATGAACTGACTGATGAAACTGCAGAAGCAGCAGGTATTCTGGTCCGCAGTGCAGCTATGCATGACATGGAGCTGCCTGAAGGTCTGGAAGCTGTAGCAAGAGCCGGAGCAGGTGTGAACAACATCCCTCTGGACAAATGTGCAGAAAAAGGTATTGTTGTATTTAACACACCCGGCGCCAATGCCAACGGCGTAAAAGAACTGGTTATGGCTGGTCTTTTCCTGGGCGCACGTGATATCGTAGGCGGTATCAACTGGGTAAAAGAAAATGCAGCAGACCCTGCAATCGGAAAAAGCATGGAAAAGGCAAAAAAACAGTTTGCCGGCAATGAAATCAAAGGAAAGACACTCGGCGTCATCGGTCTTGGCGCAATCGGTATTATGGTAGCCAATACCGCAGTAGAGCTGAATATGAAGGTAATCGGCTATGATCCCTATATTTCCGTAAATTCTGCTCTGCATCTGTCTACTCATGTACAGGTTTGCGATAAACTGGATGAGCTGGTTGCAAAATGTGATTATCTGAGTATTCATGTACCGCTGATGGATGCTACAAAGGGCATGATCAATAAGGAAGTCTTCGACTGCATGAAGGATGGAACTGTTTTCCTGAACTTTGCAAGAGATCTTCTGGTAAATGATGATGATCTGGAAGCAGCAATTGAATCCGGTAAGATCAAACGCTATGTAACGGATTTCCCGAATGCAAAGACCGCTAATATGAAGAATGTTATTGCAATCCCTCATCTTGGCGCGTCTACAGCAGAATCCGAAGATAACTGTGCTGTTATGGCAGTCAGAGAACTGATGGAATATCTGGAAAACGGCAACATCCGCAATTCCGTAAATTATCCTTCCTGTGATATGGGACCGATCAAAGGCGTTGTCAGACTTTGCGTATTCAACAAAAACGTACCGAATATGATCGGTCAGTTTGCAAGCGTTCTGGCTAACTGCGGTATCAATATCCCTTCCATGACCAACAAGTCAAGAGGAGATCTGGCCTATACTCTGATGGATGCAGATCAGGATATTGATGATTCTGTTGTAGAAAAACTGCTTGCAATTCCTGAAGTATTCAAGGTAAGAGTAATCAGAAAATAATAAAATAATAATCGGAGTGTATTATGGCAATTGTAAAACCTTTTGTCTGTGTACATCCGGCCGAAAATCATTTTGAAGAGGTAGCAGCGCTTCCGTACGACGTTTACAGCCGTGCGGAGGCGAAGGCTGCTGCTGCAAAAAGGCCGTATTCATTTTTGAATATTGACCGTCCTGAAACCCAGTTTCCGGATGAACAGGATATGTATGCAGATTGTGTGTATGAAAAAGCAGCATCTATGCTGCAGAAGTGGCAGGAAGACGGAATTTTGAAGCAGGAGGAAGAAGCCTGCTATTTTATTTATTCCCTGACAATGGACGGGAGAGAACAGACCGGTATTGTGGGCTGTTCTTCAGTGGATGACTATTTAAACGGTGTGATCCGCAAGCATGAATTTACACTGGCGGAAAAAGAGCAGGACAGAATCCGTCACGTAGATGTCTGCAGTACGCAGACAGGTCCGATCTTCCTGGCGTATCGTCACAGTGAAGAAATCCGCAGCCTGATTCATCAGGTGAAGCTGACGGCGCCTTTGTTTGATTTTGTATCGGAGGATGGTGTGCGCCACGCAGGGTGGAAGGTAGCAGAGCCCGCTGTTAATGAAGCTCTGGAAAAAGCGTTTCAGGAGATTTCCCGCACGTATATTGCGGACGGACATCATCGCTGTGCTTCCGCAGCTAAGGTTGCATTAAAGCGCAGGGAGGAAAATCCGGGTTATACCGGAAAAGAAGAATTTAATTATTTCCTTTCCATTCTTTTCCCCGACGATGAGCTGAAAATCCTGCCTTACAACCGTGTAGTAAAGGACTTAAACGGTCTGACAACACAAGAATTTCTGGAAAAAACAGCTGAAAAATTTAATGTGGAAAAAGCGGCAGAAGCTGTAAATCCCTCTGAAAAAGGTACTTACGGCATGTATTTGGATGATCAGTGGTATCTGCTGAGACAGAGACCGGAATTTGTGCAGGCCGACAGCGTAGAAGGTCTGGATGTGGCTTATCTGCAGCGGGAACTTCTGACCCCGGTTTTAGGAATTAAGGACCCGAAAAAAGACTGTCGCATTGCATTTTCAGGCGGAATCCGCGGAACAGGGGATCTGGAAAAACGCTGCCATACCGATATGAAGGTAGCATTTTCCCTGTATCCGACTTCGATACAGGAGCTGTTCGCGGTGGCAGATGCAGAGAGGATGATGCCG
Source organism: Lachnospiraceae bacterium (assembly GCA_030536685.1). Lineage (GTDB taxonomy): Bacteria > Bacillota > Clostridia > Lachnospirales > Lachnospiraceae > TWA4. Next base: position 1,898 of record JAUNPP010000005.1, on the reverse strand, counting down.
CCCAAATCAACCTGGTTCGAACCGAAGTTAAGAAGCGGACTTTTCCTGCACAGATTTTAGCTGAGGGAGGAAATTTATGAGAGTTGTGGTTCAGCGTGTGTCGCGTGCTTCTGTGACAATTGAGGGACAGGTGCATGGCGCGATTGATAAAGGATACCTGGTTTTGCTTGGTGTGGGTCATGAGGATGACGAGAAGACGGCGGACAGGATTGCAAAGAAGATGATCAATCTGCGTATTTTTGAGGATGAGAATGGGAAGACGAATCTTTCGCTGAAGGATGTGGGAGGTTCTCTGCTGGTGGTTTCTCAGTTTACCTTGTATGCGGATTGCAGCCATGGAAACAGACCGGGCTTTACGAATGCGGCAAAACCGGATCATGCCAATGCGCTGTATGAGTATTTTGTAAAGAAGTGCCGGGAGCAGGTGGAAAATGTGCAGACCGGCAGTTTCGGCGCCGATATGAAGGTGGAACTGGTGAATGACGGGCCGTTTACGGTGATTCTGGAATAAAAAAAGATACGGTGGCGATTGGTTTTTTCGTTTGTTTTGAATAAGGACATGATAAAAAATTATGACAGGAAACTGCCTGTGGTTAATTGATTTGATTAACTGCAGGCAGTTTTTTGTGCATAATGGAAAAATGGCAATTTGAAGAACCGCGGGGGACAACGGCGGTAAACGTTATGCAGGATTAGCTGATTTTACTATGAAATCTCCTTAAAAGTGAAAAAAGTTGGATTGTAAACCTAAAAAGAATACGAAAAATTGTATGATAGACATATAAAAAAGGGAAAAAAGGCTTCGGAACCTTCTCGGGATTATCACGAAATTCGGATGCTGAAATTGTTAGAAATGTTGAAAACTTGATTTTTAAATTGAATTAATTGAAAAACGAGACGGATGAGGCATATATATACAAAAAATGGCAAAAAATTCATAAGAATGTGGGCGTAATAACATATTGATGAAAACTATAAAAATGTACGAAAAATACAAATGATTGTTAAATCTGAGATTTGATGTTAAACTATGGTCAATATAACTATGAAAGAACAGATGTATGACAGATATTTTCGTCAGGTTTCAATAGAAGTGTATGAGTAAAAAAACATGATTGTTAGAAATATACATTTTTTGGACGATTTTAGCTGATTTATAAGGGAGAAGAACTATAAAGTTGGGGAATCTAAATTTCATGTCGTTTGTGGGCCTGGCATTGGAATGATGCGGTCTGATGTGAGATTTAATTATACACTGTCGGCCAGTGCCTTACACTGACCGCTTACCTAAAGGGTGTTCCGCAGGGGATACTCTTGAGTATACATTTTAAGGGGAGGTAAAAAAGATGAGTGCTGAAAAGTCAACCATTCCTTTTAATGGCACGAAGGAGCAGGAAGAACAGCTCTTAAAAGTCATTGCAGCCCATAAAGGGCAAAAGGGCGCACTTATGCCTGTGCTTCAGCAGGCTCAGGAAATCTACGGATATCTGCCAATCGAGGTACAGCAGATCATTTCGGATGAGATGCAGATTCCGATGAGTAAGATTTTCGGTGTTGTAACGTTCTACTCATTTTATTCACTGCAGCCGAAAGGCAAATACAAAGTTTCTGTATGCCTTGGTACTGCATGTTACGTAAAGGGATCGGGCCAGGTTTATGAGAAGCTGCAGCAGGTACTGGGGATTGGCGGCGGCGAATGTACACCGGACGGCAAGTTCTCACTGGAAGCATGCCGCTGCGTAGGTGCGTGCGGACTTGCACCTGTTATGATGATCAATGACGATGTCCACGGACGTTTAACACCGGATAGTGTTGAGGCGATCCTGGCAAAATATGAATAAGAGGGGTATGACGGATGATTAAGACGATTGATGAATTAAGAGCAGTCAGCAGCCAGA
>JAUNPP010000112.1 GCA_030536685.1 Lachnospiraceae bacterium | reverse complement strand
AAACATGTTCTTCTCAAAACATGTTCTTCGGTCTTCTCAGGTCAAAGCGTGCTCTTTGGCCTTCCCTTCCATTTCCTTACTTTGTTCCAAAAATCCGGTCGCCGGCGTCGCCGAGTCCCGGGCAGATATAGGCAGCTTCATTCAGTTCCCGGTCAATATGTCCGACATACAGCTGCACATCAGGATGTGCCTCATGAAGCCTTTTTATGCCTTCCGGAGCTGCGATAATCGCCATAAATTTGATTTTTCTGCCTCCGTGCTTTTTAATAAAGTCAACTGCTGCTACTGCAGAACCACCTGTTGCAAGCATAGGATCCGTGACTACAATGAGACGTTCCTCAATCGGACTCGGCAGCTTGCAGTAATATTCATGCGGTTCATGAGTCTCTTCATCCCGGTACAGGCCGATATGTCCTACCTTTGCGTTAGGAACCAGCGCCAGAATACCGCTGACCATGCCAAGACCGGCTCTTAAAATAGGAACAACTGCAAATTTTCTTCCTTCAATCACCGGCGTTTTGCATTTTTCAATCGGTGTTTCCACCTCAATCTCATGCAGCGGAAGATCACTCAATGCTTCATACCCCATCAGCATGGCAATCTCTTCCACCAGCGCACGAAATTCATTCGTTCCCGTGTTTTTGTCCCTCAGCCTTGATATTTTGTGCTGAATCAGAGGATGCTTCATTTCAATTACATTTTCCATTTTTATATACCCTCCTGTATCTGCCCGTAAATCAGACAGTTTTTAGCTTTTTACCTGTTTTTCTTCTTATTTACTTCTTCTTATTTGTTTTTTCTTTGCTTTTCTTCTTATCCAGATCAGAGTTCTGCGGATTTACGCCCAGTCCGCGGCTGATATCTCCTGTGGGATTTTTGCCAAATTCATAATCATTACCCGGCAGGATCAGATTCAGGATAATACCGGCAAGAGCTGCAATTGCAAGGCTCGTCAGAGTTACCGCTGTACCTGCGATATGAAATGTCACGCCGTTAGAAAATCCCAGTCCGCTCACCAGAATCACCGCTGCTATGATCAGATTTCTGGATTTGGTGAAATCCACCTGATTTTCTACGACATTTCGAATGCCAATAGCGGAAATCATACCGTAGAGAATAAAACTGACGCCTCCCACGATAGCAAGCGGCATGGAGGAGATCAGCTCCGCCACCTTCGGGAAAAAGCTTAAAACCACTGCATAAACAGCTGCCAGACGAATCACCTTCGGATCATAAACATGGCTCAGCTCCAGCACACCTGTATTTTCCCCATAAGTGGTATTGGCAGGGCCGCCAAATAAGCCGGACAATGAGGTTGCAAGACCGTCGCCGATCAAAGTCCTGTGAAGGCCCGGATCTTCAATAAAATTCTCCCCTACTGTTGCGGAAATGGCGCTCATATCCCCTACATGCTCCATCATGGTTGCGAGTGCGATCGGGGCCATAACCAGAATAGCGGTAACATCGAATTTACAAAGCTGAAAAGGCGGAACCCCCATCAGCTCGGCAGATGCAAAGCGGGAAAAGTCAAGGATTGCCGAGCCGTCCGCATTGGTCATACCAAATGCATTCAAAACCAGTGCAAGCGCATAGGAAATCACAACACCCAGAAGGATCGGGATAATTTTGAACATTCCTTTTCCCCAGATGTTAAAAATAATTACTACAAACAGTGCGGTCAGCGCTAACAGCCAGTTCGTGGAAGCATTCGCCACAGCCGAAGGCGCCAGACTCAGACCGATACAGACAATGATCGGGCCGGTTACCACCGGGGGAAGAAAACGCATTACCCGTTTTACTCCTACCAGTTTAATAACGGCTGCCAGTACCAGATAAAAAAGGCCGGCCACGACAATACCGCCGCAGGCATATGGAAGCTTCTCTCCCATCGTCATATCAGCAAAAATGCCGGTATCCAGGTTTGCAACTGTCGAAAATCCACCCAGATAAGCAAATGAAGAACCTAAAAAAGCAGGTACCTTCAGTTTGGAACAAAGGTGGAAAAACAGCGTACCCAGACCGGCACAGATTAAAGTCACCTGAATGGAAAGACCCTCTCCTTTAAAATATCCATTCACGAGCAATGGAACCAGGATCGTAGCTCCAAACATCGCAAACATGTGCTGAAGTCCCAGAAGCAGCATCCTTGGCATACCCAGGGTTCTTGCATCACGAATTGCATCATTTCTTGTGTTCATAGACAACCTCTTCCTTTCTGTAAAAGGCATAAATTTTCAGCTTTCCGGCAGACAATGCCGGGCCTTGTTGCTGAACTCATTATACTTTTTTTAGAAAGAAGCGTCAATCATTTCCGGCAAACACATCAGGCTAAACGCATGCTTTTAATAGCAATTTTCTCTATTGATACAAAATATGTGAAGGCTCCATTACAGTACGATCCTGTTCTGGGACGCGCTCTCGCTCGGATCGAACGCAGCGGTACTAAACTCTCGAACTGTCTTTCAGACAGCCCGATCGTTAAGTACCGGCGTTCTCTATGGTCCCTTTCACAGGATCGTACTGTAATTCCGCCGCCGCAGTTTTGTGATACTACAGGTTAACTGCGCATTTCCACAACCACGCTGGTTCCTTCCCCTGGTTCGCTGTCAAATATCAAAGTTCCTCCATGATCCTGTACAATTCCCCTGACCAGGTTCATTCCGATCCCGCGGTCCGTTCCTTTTGTCGAAAATCCCCTGTTGCATATTTTGTCCATATTTTCCGGCAAAATGCCGCATCCTGTATCATCTACTGCGATTTTCAGATGTTTTTCGTCACAGCTGACAAATAATACAATTTCCGCCGCAGTTTCTTTTCCTGCAGTGGCATCAATCGCATTCTGCAAAAGATTTCCAAGAATTGTAACCAGCTGATTGGTGCTGAGATAGGAATTGCGAACCGGGAGATAGCTCCCCTGTTCGATGCTCATCGTAATCCCCTGCTCTCTGGCCTGCCCGATCTTGCCATATACCAGAGCCGCAAGCGTTTTATTTTCAATGCATTTCACCACAGTAGAAAGCATCATGCTGTCCATGTTCAGATCGCTGATATACTGCTCTGCCAGATTGGATTCTCCCAGCTGTATCATGCCCAAAATAATATGCAGATGATTTTTAAACTCATGCATATTGGAGCGCAGCGCTTCCATGATATGCTTTACTCCGGTGAGCTCCTCTGCCAGCTTTGTCATCTCCGTTTTATTGCGGTAAATGCAGAGTGCCCCTGTGATGACTCCCTTTTCGTACATTGGAATCCTGTCACAAAGTATATTTTCTTCAAAAATCCGTATTTCCCGGTTATACTCTGCTTCTTTGCTTTGCAGAACCCGTCCCAGTCTGCAGGAGGGAATCACTTCTGCTATAGGACGTCCCTGCAGATTTTCCGGCTCCTGGTGATAAATCTGTGCTCCTGCCCGATTGACAAAAAATATAATTCCTTCTTTATCAATCGCCAGAATTCCTTCCTCCAGAGCATCAAAGATTTCTTTTTTCTGAAGAAATAAGCGGACAAATTCCGAAGGATTATGACCCAGAAGCGATTTTCTGATTTCATAGGCGATAAATCCAGACAGCAAAACTGCACCCAGCAAAATCGCCAGTGTCATCGGAATAAAGGTGACAAGGACAGAAAGATACTGATCGTATATATTGCTGACAAGGCTGCTGACCATTACAAATCCAACAGGCGCTCCTTCTTTATCCAACACCTGTGTAAATGCCCTGCGCTGTTTGCCAAGCGTGCCCTTTGCGGTTGTTACATAAGCCGTTTTTTCCTTTGTAAAGCGCCTCTCATCACCACCGCTGAATTTTTTTCCGATACTGTCCTTCTGTGGATGATACAAGCGAATACTGTTCTGATCTGCTACCGTTATAATATCAATATACTCTGTATCTTCTGTTATCTGATCAAGCTTTTTCTGCACCTCCGGCTTCATTTTGCTGCCGGCAGAAAGCGCCTCTTTTACCTCAGAATCATTTGCGATCATATAAGAAACAGAAGAAATGACAGACGTAATATTCTGATCTGCGATCTGAATACTCTGATAAACCGCGCAGGACATAGCAAACATTACTACTGTACAGGTAAATATCAGATTTATAAAAAGTATTTTCCGAAAAAACACATCTCTTTTTATCTGCAGTAATCTTATGCTTCCAAACTTTTCTTTTTTCTGATGCCGCACGAAATCCCTCCCCTAAGCTTTTTATGACATTTATAACAGTATCATACCACAGCAAAAAATCTCTGAAAACCGCTTTCACGTTTTTCGGAGATTTTTCACTTTCAATTTAAATCTGTTTTCAGAAAAGTACCTGTACCAAAATGCTTGCTACGATCAAAATCAAAGCTCCGCAGATTCTTGTTGATATTTGAGCAAATGGAAGAAGCTCCATTCTCTTTGAAGCAGATAATACCGCAATATCCCCGGTTCCTCCCATATTGGTTGTACAAAGACCTGCTGTAATTGCAGATTCAATAGAATAGAAGCCTACCAGTTTACCTCCAAGTCCGGCTCCGAAGGCAACGCCGCCTACTACAACCAGTACCAGAAGAAGATACATCGGAGAAATCGCTCTGGCAACTGCCCCCAGGTCGATCATAGACATTCCGATTCCGACAAGTAAAGCAGAAGTCCAGTTTTTCATCACAAACTGACTCCACTGTTTTGCAGCGGCCTCAAATTCACCGGGAATACATCCAATCGCCTTGCTGACAGCTACCAGAATGATCATCCAGGCGTATGCATGGATTGAAGGAACAAAATGATTGATCATCGTACCCAGAACAAAGAAAAACATTGCGGTAATCAGTCCCATTCCAAGATTTTGTAAGGTCAATTCCTGATTTTCACCATCCTTCATACTATCGTGATGATTTTTCATCAATTTTCCATTTCCGGATAAAGAGGGCTTGATCTCTCCCAGCTTTGCCAGAAGGCCTGCACCCACGATCGCCATTACGTTTCCCAGCGTTGAAGCGGGTATCATTCTGGAAATAATACCGGCTGAATCTGCATTTAATGCCTCTGCATACATACCTGACAAAGGAACCACGCCAGCACCCATTCCGCCTCCCATCATCGGAATCGCTACATACATTACCGCATCAATAAATCCAAATCCTACGATCTGTCCCACGATTCCAACTGCCATGATTGCCATTGTCATCGCACACAATGCAACCGGCAAAAAGCGAATTGCCGCTTTTAACAGCAGACTCCGATCCATTCCGAGAATACTCCCCGTAATCAAGGCGGCAATATAAAAGTTCAAAAATCCAACTTCATTCATAAAATTATCTATATTTGCCACAACCACTTCCGGGATCAGGCCTGTATATACCAGCACCGCCGAAGCAAAAATACAGACAATCGCGCCGCCTCCCAGAAATGTTTTCACAATCGGCAGATTATTTCCAATAATATTAAATAATCCTCCAAATACCATCATTACAATTAAGGCTCCAAGCATCCCCGACGGAATCCATTTCATTTTAATACTCATCACAACAATCAGAGTAATCGCCATATAAACAGGAAGCGGAATTCCCGTAATCTTAACCGTTTTCATCTATCAATTCTCCTTTCCTGCACAAGCTTTACAGATACCCTGCTCGATTGCCTTATTTTTCACTGCCTCTGCCACAGCCTTTGCCACACGCTCATCAAATGCTCCCGGAATAATATACTCTGCATTCAGCTCATCCTCTGAAATAATGCCCGCAATCGCATATACCGCTGCAATTTTCATTTCCTCTGTAATGTCCATCGCCTTTGCCTCCAGCGCTCCTTTAAAGATTCCCGGAAATACCAGTACATTATTGATCTGATTCGGATAATCGGAACGTCCTGTAGCCATAACGCAAACGCCGCCTTTTTCGGCTTCCTCTGGCATAATTTCAGGAGTTGGATTCGCCATTGCAAATACAACAGGTTTTTCTGCCATACTGCCGACCATTTCTGACGAAACAATTCCAGGAGCCGATACTCCGACAAATACATCTTTTCCTTTCATCACTTCCGCCAGATTTCCATGCTGCTGTTCTTTATTCGTTCTTTTTGCCATCTGTTCCTGAGCCGGATTCATCCACGCCTCTCCATTTGCCAGCGCGCCATTTTTATCAACCAGAACAATATCTCCTATACCAATCTCCAGCAGGAGCTTTGCAATGGAAATACCTGCAGAACCGGCTCCGCTGATTACCACCTTTGCCTCCTCAAATCTCTTTCCCACAACCTTTAATGCATTCAGCAGACCGGCAGCTACAACAATAGCCGTTCCATGCTGGTCATCATGAAAAACCGGAATATCCAGTTCTGCTTTCAGCCTTCTTTCAATCTCAAAACATCTGGGAGCTGAAATATCCTCCAAATTGATTCCGCCGAACACCGGAGCAATACGTTTCACAGTCTCTATGATTTCCTCCGTATCCTTCGTATCCAGACAAATGGGAAATGCATCGACACCGCCGAACTCTTTAAACAAAACCGCCTTTCCTTCCATAACGGGGATTGCTGCCTCCGGTCCGATATCTCCCAGTCCGAGAACTGCTGTTCCATCAGAAACCACCGCTACCAGATTTCCCTTTGCAGTGTACCGATAAACGTCTTCCCTGTGATCTCTGATTTCCCTGCAGGGCTGTGCCACTCCAGGTGTATATGCAGTACTCAGATCATCTCTTGTTTTCACGCTGATCTTAGATACCACCTCAATTTTTCCTCTGTTTTCCATATGCATTTTTAAAGCTGCTTCATTGTAATTCATATTATCCTGTCCTTTCTTTTCGTTCGCTTCGTTTCTTTTGATAGCACTATCATAACATCTGCTCTGAAAAAGAAAAGTTTCGGTAATTATCGTAACCTTATGTAAGTAATGTTATATAATTGCTGTTTTCTTTCAATTTTCTGCTGTCATGAAATCTCTGAGCAGTTCACAAAGAGAGTATAAATGTGTGGGAACGATAAGAATCAGATGCACAATATGATTTAAATATGATACAATAAATTAGAAAAGTTCAATGAAAGAAATGAATGAGAAAACGATCGTATTATCAAAACTGATACAAAAGCTGCTAAAAAACAATTAGAAAGTGCAAAGAAGGATTTACTATGATTCACATTATTATAACAGAAGATGACCCTATGGTCATGGCTATCAACCGGAAGATTCTGGAAAAGCATCCCAGAGTCCGAATAGAAAAAACATTTTCAAATGGAAAAGAGACTTTGGAATATCTAAAAGAACAACCTGTCGATCTGCTTTTTCTGGATATTTATATGCCGGGAATGACAGGGCTTGAAGTTCTTACAGAGATACGGAAACTGAATCTGGAAGTCGATGTCATTATGATCACTGCGGCAAATGATCTGCCAAGTATTTCCCAGGCGATTCGTTTGGGCATTATCGATTATCTGGTGAAGCCTTTTGATATCAACCGATTGCAGGCGGCTCTGGAAAAATATCTTACAACCCATGATACGTTGAAAAAAAGTGCGGGCAAGGACACCTGCTGTCAGAGGGATATTGACCGGCTGATCGGTCTCCAGTCCCCAAAAGCACCTGCACATGCACAGACCATTTCTGCAGAATTGGATAAAGGTCTCCATCCCAAAACGCTGGAACGTGTAATTGCTTTTCTTCGTCAGGCTTCAGAGCCGGTTACCAGCTCGCAGATTGGCGAACAGATTGGAATCTCCCGTATTACAGTCCGCAAATACCTGAACTACCTGGAAGGACAGAACAAAATTGACAGTCAGGTTGATTATGATACCGGAGGCAGACCACGTATTCTGTATTTCTGGGCGAAATAAAAGGGAATCCGCCACAGTACCCTCGCTTCGCATGGGCAGCCCCTGCGAAGAGAGGGTACTGCGGCGCCTTTTTGCCATTGTCACATCTGTTTTAATTTCCGCATTCAATACTGATCTCATTAAATACGCTCAGGATATCCTCCGTGCTCATGGAAGCTTTTTCTTCGCCTTTTTTATCCATGATTGCTCTTCCCTGATGCATCATCAGAAGACGATTGCCGTATTCTACCGCATAACGGAGGTTATGGGTAACCATCAGTGTGGTGACCTGTTTTTCCTTAACCACCTTATCCGTCAGTTCCATCACAGTTTCTGCTGTTTTCGGGTCGAGCGCAGCGGTATGTTCATCCAGGATCAGCAGTTCGATTGGCTTCATGGTTGCCATCAGAAGCGCCAGAGTCTGGCGCTGGCCGCCGGAAAGAGCTCCTACCTTTGTATATAATTTGTCTTCCAGACCCAGATTTAAGCCTCTGAGCAGTTCCCTGTAATAATCGATTTTATGCTTTTTAAGCCCGCGTTTTAAATTGTAGGGCTTTCCCTTATTATCTGCAATGGAAAGATTTTCCAGAATATCCATGGAAGGACAGGTTCCTTTTGCCGGATCCTGGTAAACGCGGCCGATTTTTCGTGTTCTGACAAAATCCTTCTGTTTTGTCAGATCCTCTCCGTTAAAAAGTATCTTTCCCGCATCGACATCTATACTGCCGCAGATTACATTTAACATGGAAGTTTTTCCGGAGCCGTTGCTGCCTACAACCGATACAAATTCACCATCGGAAACGGTCAGATTAAAGTCCTTAAACAGGCAGAGCTCGTTGACAGTGCCCGGATTGTAAAATTTATTAATATGCTGTAATTCAAGCATTTGCTTTCACCTTCCTTTTCCGTTCCCGACCGACAACCAGAATGATCAGGAATAATACTGCCGTTACCAGCTTCAGGTCACGGGAATCCATGTAACGGATGGCTACTGCCACACATGCTTTATAAAGCAGGGAGCCCACTAACACCGCAGAGGTTGCCCGCAGAAATGTCACATTTTTCAAAAGACTGGTACCCATGATGACACTGGCAAGACCAATTACAACGGTACCTGTGCCCATGGAAAGGTCGAAAAAGCGCTGCTGCTGGGCAAAAATACAGCCGGACAGACATACCATGCCGTTGGCAATGGCGAGACCTAAAATTTTCACAAAACCCTTATCGATGCCCATTGCGGTAACAATGGTCTCATTATCGCCAACTGCCCGAAGCAGATAGCCTGAACGGGTACGCAGATACCAGTCCAGAATATATTTTACCAAAAGCACCAGTATCAGGATCAGAATCAGTTTCCGGTAAGGAGCTACTGCCTCCGGCAGCAAGTCCATCAGGCTGTTTTCAAATATCGTTTTCTTATTATAAATAGGAAGATTGGCTCTTCCTGCAATTCTCAGGTTTACGCTGTAAAGCCCGGTAAACATGATAATTCCGGAAAGCAGATCCCGCACTCCCAGTTTTACATGAATGATTCCCGTGCAGATTCCCACCAGGATTCCCGCCCCAAAGCAAATGGGAAGGGTGATCAGCGGGTTCATATCCTTGCTGATCATAATCGCTGTAATCGCCGCTCCCATCGGAAAGCTGCCATCTACAGTCATATCCGGAAAATCCAGTATCTTATAGGTGATATAGACACCCATAGCCATAATTCCATAAATCAGTCCCTGTTCCAGAACACTTAATACTAATGTCATGCTGTTACCTCTGTTTTTTGTTCCTATCCTTTTTTTAACGGGAGTCTGCCGTTTTCCGGCAGCTCCTGTTTTGCTCTATTTTACAACGATCTCATCAAATACTTCTGCTGCATCCTTCAGATATGCTTCATCAAGCTTCATGCCAACCTGCTCGGCAGCCTTTGTATTTACATATAACCCTGCTTCCTTTGCTGTTTCAAATTTCAGCTCGGAAGCCTTGTTTTCACCCTTGAGCACCTTCGCTGCCATCTTACCGGTTACCTTACCTAATTCCACATAATCAATACCCATAGAAGCAACACAACCGCTCTTAACCTGTTCAATTTCACTGCCGAACACGGGAATCTTTGCATTATTTGCCTGAGCCAGAACTACCTGAAGCGCCTGAACCACTGTATTATCTGTTAAATTACACAGGCAGTCCACCTTAGATGCCAGATCTGCTGCTGCCATTTCCACTTCGCTGACCGTATTGATACCGGCATCTACGATTTCAAAACCATATTCTGAAGAAAGCTTCTTATAGGTTTCAATGGTACTAAGAGAATTTTCTTCGCTGGTTGTATAAAGAATACCGATTTTCTTTGCATCCGGCAGCAGAGTGCGAATCATCTGAAGCTGCTCGGAAACAGGAAGAATATCAGAAGTACCTGTGATATTGCCTGTAGAAGTTCCATCCTCTGTGGCAAGACCTGCCTTTACCGGATCGGAAATCGCAGTATACACAACCGGTATTTCCGTTTCCATGGTGGCATTATACGCTGCAGCTGCAGCCGGTGTTGCAATCGCGCCAATCAGGTCTACCTTCTGCGAAACAAAGCTGCTCGCGATCGTATCTGCCATTCCAGGATCACTGATCGCATTTTCATAAATAACGGTCAGATTGTCGCCCTCTGTAATTCCCTCCTCTGCGAGTCCGGCAAGAAAGCCTTCCCGGCAGTTATCAAGTGAAGGATGCTCTGCAAACTGTGAAATACCAATCGTATACTTATCCGCTTTGCTGTCCTGAGCAGCTTCATCAGTTTTGCTGCTCTCTTTTGCTCCACTTTTCACATCTGCTCCATCCTTTTTCTCACTGCTGCCGCAGCCTGCAAATAAAGATGCTGTCATCATTAAGCTTAACATAAATGCTACTGTTCTCTTTTTCATAATCGTTTCCTCCGCTTCTTTCAACTTACAATTCAGTTGATGCTTTATTATTATTTACTCAAATCGGTAAACTGGTGATTTTTGCTGCCGTTTCAAACAAGCACTCTGCTCCAAACAGTTATTCTGCCTCTAACAGTTATTCTGCT
>JAUNPP010000111.1 GCA_030536685.1 Lachnospiraceae bacterium | reverse complement strand
TAACCGACAATTAATTAACCGGGGATTTCCGCTTATTATCCTGAAGCAAAGATTTTCACGACACATTGGGTAATCGAAAAAGGCTGCCATAGCATATCAGCAGATATGCGGCAGCCTCAGTGAGAATTCCAAACTAATTGTTCAAAGATTCCATATAATTCATATATTTTACAACCATAAGAGCAATCTTAAAGGTAATCGCATCTTCAAATACTCTCAGATCAAGACCTGTACTCTTCTGCAGCTTATCCAGACGATATACCAGTGTATTACGATGGATATACAGCTGACGTGATGTTTCTGAAACATTCAGGTTGTTCTCAAAGAACTTGTTGATCGTAGTAAGAGTTTCTTCATCCAGATCGTCAGGTGACTTTCCGTCAAAAATCTCCTTGATGAACATACGGCAAAGAGACATAGGAAGCTGATAAATCAGACGTCCGATACCCAGATTGTTGTAAGCAACTACATTCTTGTCGCTGTAGAAGATCTTACCTACATCCAGCGCCATCTTTGCTTCTTTGAAGGAACGTGATACTTCTTTGATTTCATGAACAATGGTACCGTAAGCAATGTGTACCTTGGACATTGCTTCTGTATTCAGCATATCCAGGATCACCTTAGCGGTCTTTTCCATATCCTCATAGCTCTCGGTAGGCTTCAGTTCTTTTACCAGAATAATGTTCTTTTCATCTACCGCAGTGATAAAATCTTTATTTCTGGCTGCAAACAGGCTCTTTACTGTCTCCAGTGCATTGCTGTCATTCTCATTGCGTGTTTCGATTACAAATACAACACGTCTTACGCTGATATCAATATGAAGCTTTTTCGCACGATTGTAAATATCTACCAGCAGCAGGTTGTCAAGAAGCAGGTTTTTAATAAAGTTATCCTTGTCGAATCTTTCTTTATATGCAACCAGCAGGTTCTGAATCTGGAATACCACTACCTTACCTACCATGTACACATCGTCGCCTGCACCTCTGGCAAGCAATACATATTCGAGCTGATTTTCATCAAATACTTTAAAAAACTGATATCCCTGAAGAACCTGGCTGTCAGCGGGAGATTCTACAAAGTTCACAATCGCCTGCTCATAATCTTCCGCATCCTGAAAAGTAGAAGCAAGAATCTTGCCTTCTGTATCAGATACGCAGAGATCTACTCTGGTAATCGCTTTTAATCCTTCAATTGTATTCAGAAGAATCTGGTTTGAAATCATAAATTTCCATCTCCTTTTTTGTTCTGATGCTTTTTTTGAAATTGGATTCCCAAAATCCATCATAACGATTCCGTATTTCACAGCAAAAAGCTGCGGAACAGTTATAATCTATCTATTATATGATACTCTAAATTCCGGAAAAAAAAAAGAGGAAATATGAAATTTTTCCATATTTCCTCCCTCATATCTCAGAATTTTATCTTCTTATTGAATTAGAAGATTGTCAGCTCTGTTTCATTATCAAATACGTGAATCTTCTTGATGTCAAGAGCGAATTTAACCTTGCTGCCGGGTCTTGCAGTTGTGTCAGGTTTTACTCTTGCAGTTACGTTAGTATCATCAACATCGAAGTACAGGTATACTTCTGCACCTAACATTTCGTATACACGGATTGTTGCATCGATTACCATATCAGGGTTAGCTGCCAGGAAAGCTGCGTCATCATGAACATCTTCAGGACGGATACCGAAAGATACTTCTTTGCCAACATAGTTTGCCAGCTTAGCAGATTTTTCTTTATCCAGCTTGATTGTACCTGCGCCAAATGTCAGAGTTACGCGGTCGCCATCTTTGCCGCATTTTGCATTCAGGATGTTCATCTGCGGTGAACCCATGAATCCTGCAACGAATTTGTTGTAAGGGTGATCGTACAGTTCCTGAGGAGAATCGATCTGCTGTACAACGCCGTCTTTCATAACTACGATTCTGGAACCCAGTGTCATAGCTTCTGTCTGGTCATGTGTTACGTAGATGATTGTTGTTCCCAGCTGTTTGTGCAGTTTGGAAATTTCGATACGCATCTGTACACGAAGTTTTGCATCCAGGTTTGACAGAGGTTCATCCATCAGGAATACCTTAGGGCTACGAACGATAGCACGTCCCATAGCAACTCGCTGTCTCTGACCACCTGACAGAGCTTTGGGCTTACGATCCAGTAACTGTTCGATACCAAGGATCTTAGCTGCATTTTTAACTGCTTTATCAATTTCATCTTTCGGAACTTTTCTTAATTTCAGACCGAAAGCCATGTTATCATAAACGGACATATGAGGATACAGAGCGTAGTTCTGGAATACCATTGCGATATCTCTGTCCTTAGGTTCTACATCGTTACAAAGCTTATCGCCAATCCACAGTTCGCCTTCTGTAATTTCTTCCAGACCAGCAACCATACGAAGTGTAGTAGACTTACCACAACCTGAAGGACCTACGAAAATGATAAATTCCTTATCTTCGATTTCCATGTTGAAGTCTTTTACTGCTTCAAAGCCATTGGGATATTTTTTGTAAATATGTTTTAATTTTAAACCAGCCATTATAAATTCCTCCGCTAAAAAACTTTTTATCGACTGCCGCTCACAGCCGTTTCATCTTTGTGATAGCCTTATCCTACATGAGATTTCTCATTTTTACCATGTTGCAATTCACCAAAAATAGTTTCTTATCTTAGTAAAATTTATGATACGTCCCTCTCCGCCTGTCAAATCTCTACCAAACTTGGGTATTCCACTTTAGGTTCGTTGTTCTTTATGCCCATTTTTTTTCTAATCTAATATGAATTTCTCAATTATGTCCAAAATGTTTTCTGATTTATGGTTATAATTTAATAACGGTCAAAAAAACCAATGGCATTTTGACCGCTTTGCAACTTTTCCACAAGTTCCTTGTTTAGTTTTTGTTGATATTTATGTCGATACTGTTCTCTGAAATCGTAATCTTCCCTGCTTTGAGCAAACGGCCCACCGCACGCTTAAATGCATTCTTGCTCAAGCCAAACTCGCGTTCTATTATCATAGGGGCTGCTTTATCATTGAAAGGCAGATGTCCGCCCCTCTTCTGTATCTTTTCATAAACCACATCGGCATCCATATCCATCTGACGATAGGATTTTTCACGGATACTCAGGTTCAGCCTTCCATCCTCGCGTACCTTTGTAACACGAGCGTCCACCATATCGCCTACATGATGCTCGCCAAACAGCTCTTTTAACGGAATCAGTCCGTGATAACGCATGTCCACAGCCACCAGCGCTCCAATCGTCTCACTGATCTGATAAATAGCGCCTTTTACCTGATCTCCCGTTTTATACGGACTGGGAGAAATCATCAGATCATAAACCTTCATAGAAGCACACAGGCGGTCACTTTTGTCAATATAAAGTGTCACCACACAATGATCATCCCTGCGAACCTTGCTGGTCTGCTCTTTAAACGGAAGAAACAGATCCTTTTCCAGTCCCCAATCGAGGAACGCACCGATTTTGCTGACGGATACTACCTTTAAACGGGCAATCTGTCCCAGCTCCATAGCAGGCTTATTTACAGTGGCAATCAGTCTGTCCTGGGAATCCCTGTAAATGAAAACACTAAGCGTATCCCCTTCTTTTACCTCTTTCGGCAGCTGCTTTCCAGGCAGCAGCACCACATTTTTCCGGTCATCGGGTTCTCCCAGAAAACCACCGTGTTCATTAATTCTGTGTACAACCAGTTCCTGAGTTTTTCCTAATTCTATCATATTTTAATTTTAACCTCATTTATTCAAGTCTTTGTTTTCAGCCATTATTTTTCAGCTGCCATTCTTCAGTCTCTGCTCTTCAGCCACTGTTTCCCAGCTGCCATTCTTCCGTCTCTGCTCTTCAGTGAAATTCACAGATACAGTAATCCTCTCCCTGCTCATTTCGCAGCGCAACCTGACATCTGTCTTCCATCTTATACAGAACGGGATAAATCCAGTCACCTTTTACCGCAGCCTTCTTATATGAAATATGAACGCTGTGAATCTCATAATCCTCCGGCAGACAGGCAGATGCCAGCTCTGCATATCTTCCGTTGTTCATGTGATGATTGGTATCAAGATGATAAGCAGATACCAGCATCGGAGACTGTTTTTTGGCCTCTGCGGATGCGTCAGGCGCAGATATCTTCCGGCTTTTATCCTTCATCGGAAGCTCCGGCTCCACTCCGTAGGGCGCTATCGTCTCCGGCAGCACCTTTAAAGGATGCCCCGTATTCAAATCAAGGTATGTCCAGATGGATTATACCTTCACCAGATAATTCCCCTCCGCATCTTTCATGAAAAAATTACGGAACCCGAAAAAGCTGCGGCTGCCTACCGAAAAAGTACCAATTTCAATTTCCTCTCCCAGAACAGGAAATCTCTCGATTTCCAGATTCCAGGAGGACAGAAACCAGGCCTTTTTCTCTTTTTCCAGAACCGACACCCCCTGTCCGATGCTTTCCGAATGAAATACAGAACAATCCTGAAAATAATTAATCATATCTACAAGTGACAAATGACCAGTCTGGTCACATTCGCTGTAACGAACTCTGCTTTTAAATGTATACATAATGCCTTTCTGTTTCCCAGCTGTTCACTGAGCTTTCCTGATACTTACTGTTTCCCAGTTGCTCACCAGGCCTTACAAAAACTGCAACGGCGGAATTACAGTCATATCCTGTGAAAGGGACCATAGAGAACGCCGGCACTTAACGATCGGGCTGTCTGAAAGACAGTTCGAGAGTTTAGTACCGCTGCGTTCGATCCGAGCGAGAGCGCGTCCCCGAACAGGATATGACTGTAATGGAGCTCTCACAGTCTTTTATAACAATAGAATAACCTGTTACAAAAAGCCTGCGTTTACCATAATATTTCATGTTACTGCTTCAGTACCTCATTATACACCCGAAGTACATTCTTATATGTAATTTTATCCACTTCTTCCCAGCTGAATCCGCTTTTGTGAAGATATTCCGGGAAATCTGCAAGATCTGCTGCGGTGCGAATCTCACCTTCCCCTGAAAATCCGTCAAAATCAGTTCCCAGAGCAACACATTCGATTCCGCCTGCGTCTGCCATGTGATGTACATGCTTCAGCAAATCCTCCCGTCTGCACTCCTCCTCGCCTGAGGTTAACATCGGATTTACAAAAGCGCCATACAGATTCAGGCCTGCCACACCGCCCTTTTCTCCCAGGATATGGAGCATTTCATCCGTAAGATTACGGGGATGCGGGCAGATTTCACGGCTGTTGGAGTGACTGGCAGCAAACGGAACTCTGAGCTTTGCTGCAACATCATAAAAGCCTGCATCTGAAAGATGTGAAACATCTACGATCATTCCCATACTTTCCATTGCTTCAATCATCTCAAAGCCCGCAGGTTTTAAGCCCTGCTCCGTGTTTTCAAAAGGTTTCCGCCTGCCGTCAGCATCAATGATACAATTCGGAAAACCGATTTCATTTTCAAAATTCCAGGTTAACGTCATCATACGTACACCCTTCTCATAAAATTCCTCCAGAATATCCGTCTCTCCCCGGCATACGGCGCCTTCCTCGATTGTTAACATCGCAGAAAGCAGGCCTTCCTTCTGGTTCTCCTCTATTTCATGAACCGTTGTCACAGGTCTGATCTTCGATTTTCCAAGCTCCATCTGTTTTTGGAAAATCTCATACAGCTCCAGACAGGCTTCATACGGATCTGTTCCTTCGCTGTTGTGAACAAACATGGCAAAATTCTGCAGCAGATAGCCGCCTTTGTGAAGCTTTGCAATATCAATGCTGAGATTGTTTTCGATAAGCGACTGGCCGGGATTTCTTTTCAGCTCAAAAAGGGTATCGCAATGCATATCAATTAACATCCGTCATTTCCATCCTCTTCATCCAATTTTTTTTCTGAAAATGCCGTCATCGGAGTAAAATGTCTTTCATCTCCGCTCTGTTCCGGTTGAAAAGCCCGTTCCTGTGCTTCTTTTACAAAATACTCCTGTGCGCAGAAATGAACCTTTCCTCTTCTGTCGCGCTTTGTATAGGAACCATCCGCATTTAAAAACTGTGCTTTCAGATTATCCTTTAAGGTTACACGGAGGATTTCCTTCACTTCTTCCTTCAGAACACGGTCTTCTACCGGGAACATGATTTCCACGCGGCGGTCGAGATTTCTCGGCATCCAGTCAGCGCTGGCCATATAAACCTCCTCATGACCATTATTCAGGAAATAGTAGATCCGGCTGTGTTCGAGGAAGGTTCCTACGATTGAGCGAACCGTAATATTATCGCTTACATCGGGAATTCCTGTTTTCAGGCAGCAGATTCCCCGCACGATCAGTTCAATCTCCACGCCGGCTGCTGAAGCCTCATACAATGCACGGATAATGACAGGGTCGCTTAAGGAGTTCATTTTCGCCACGATTTTGGCCTTCTTGCCTTCCTTTGCCAGATCCCGTTCCCTGCCGATCAGATAAAGGAATTTATCCTTCAGCCAGAGCGGAGCCACCGCCAGGGCGTTCCATGCCAGCGGTTCCGAATATCCGGAAAGCATGTTAAAGACAGCCGTTGCGTCTTCACCAATCTTCTCACTGCAGGTCATCAGACCAGTATCTGTATATAATTTGGCCGTTGTATCATTGTAATTGCCGGTTCCCAGGTGTACGTAACGGCGGATTCCATCCTCCTCCATCCGCACGACCAGCGTTATTTTGCAGTGTGTTTTTAAGCCCAGCAGGCCGTAAATAACATGGCAGCCCGCACGTTCCAGCTTCTTCGCCCAGTGAATATTGTTTTCCTCATCAAAGCGGGCCTTTAATTCTACCAAAACGGTAACCTGTTTTCCATTCTCCGCCGCCTTGGCCAGCGCCGCAATAATCGGAGAGTTGCCGCTTACGCGGTATAAGGTCTGTTTGATGGCAAGAACGGTCGGATCCTTTGCCGCCTGACGAACAAAATCCACTACATTATCGAAGGTCTGGTAAGGGTGATGCATCAGAATATCCCCTTTGCGGATATTGGTAAAAATATCATCCTCATTTTCAAACTGTAAAATAGGAGCCGGAATGTGCTTCGGGTCCTTGAGATGAGCAAATTCATCTCCGACAGCACCGGAGATTTTGGACATCAGAGTAATATCAAGCGGGCCATTGATCTTAAAGATTTCATCGTCCTCTACATCAAATTCCTTTTTCAGATACTTCAGCAGCCGCTTATCCATATCCTGCTGCACTTCAAGACGGATTACCTCTCCCCATGCGCGCTTTTTCAGCTGCTTTTCAATGGTCTGGAGCAGGTCAACTGCTTCTTCCTCATCAATCGCCAGATCGGAATTACGCATAACCCGGTAAGGGTACGCGCACATAATATCATAATTCAAAAACAGCTTTCTGATATTGCGCTCTATGATCTGTTCCAGAAAGATCAGTTTGCAGCCCTTTCCCGGCAGACGGAAAATCCTGG
Source organism: Lachnospiraceae bacterium (assembly GCA_030536685.1). Classification (GTDB taxonomy): domain Bacteria; phylum Bacillota; class Clostridia; order Lachnospirales; family Lachnospiraceae; genus TWA4. Next base: position 3,590 of record JAUNPP010000111.1, on the reverse strand, counting down.
GAAGCACGGAGGGAACCTGCACCGTAACAAACTCCACCTCCTGCGCATGATTCAGAAGGCTTCCTTTTCCGGTATTTTTATTTTCTTTTTTCTCCGCATCCTTCTTTTCCTTTTTATACTGCAGAAGAACCGCAATATTCAGAGATTTATTGCGTACCAGAGGAAAAGGACGGGACGGATCTACTGCCATCGGTGTCAGAACCGGGTAGACCGACTGCATAAAATATTCGTCTACGATTTCTCCCTGCTCCTGTGTCAGCTTTTCATGTGCTGTAATCACTTCGATCCCGGCCTTTTTCAGGGCAGGAAGAAGAGAGCGGTTATAGACATGATACTGCTGATCCGCAAATTCATGCAGAGCGGGAATCAGCGCTTCCAGCTGTTCCTTTGCATTCATGCCTGCAATATCACGCTTTTCATAGCCCGCGCTGATCTGATCTTTTAAGGATGCTACGCGCACCATGATAAATTCATCCAGATTGGAAGCCGTAATTCCCAGAAATTTACAGCGTTCCAGAAGCGGAATCGTTTTATCCCTTGCTTCTCCCAGCACCCGCTCATTAAATGCCAGCCAGCTCAGTTCCCGGTTCCTGTAATATTCATATTTCGTAAAATCCCTTTTGTTCTCACTTTTTATTTCAGCCATAACTTTTCCTCCACGATTATGCCTTTCAAAACCATATCTGCCAAAGGGCAAACGATCATTGTTTCCCCTGAGACATCCGCCGTCTTCTGAGTACAGGTCTTATACCATACACTTCTTCAAAAAAGTCAGCCCGTGATGACACAAGATTCTGTTCCAGTGTAATATCCATCACCGCATCCGTAACCAGGATCAGCTGATTGTCTTTGATCGTACAGCGGATCGTGTTGATTTTCTGCCTGTGGCTTCTGTCCAGAATTCCGGCAATCTTAAGGATTGCTGTCAGCTTCGCAATAATATTGCGTTTTTCCACCACTTCCTCCTTCAGAACTTCATAATCAAAATTCTGAGGATAATACTTTACAATATTGGCGATCAGTTTCTGCTCTGTTCGCGACAAACCGATAATCTCCGTGGACATGATAATATAATATCCGCAGTCAGCCGGGTCCGTCATACTGACAAACTTTCCGCAGTCGTGAAGAATCGCCGCAATCTGAAGCAGAAGACGTTCTCTTTTTCCAAGTCCGTGAATTTTTCTTGTGCTGTCAAAAATAGCCAGTGCAAGGGTTTCCAGACTCTGCGCATGCTTCTGATTTGATTTGTAACGCTTTGCGATATTTCTTGCAGAATACAAAATATCCTCCGTGAAATCATGCTCAAACCGAATCAGCTTTTTCTCCATAGCATACTCCGCCACAATACCATCTGAAAGCGTAACTCCGGGCATCCACATAAACTGCGCACCCGTTACATCCAGGATTTTTTTATAAATCATAACGCTGGGCAGCATCAGATATGCATGCTCTATCGAAATATCCATCTCCCGGCTCAGCTCATAAGCGGTAAGACTGAGCACCTTTTCATAGACCTCATTAAATTCCGCTGCGGTAAGCCGGTCTTTTTTCTGCTTTCCGGCTTTTTTACCCAGATACTGAGCGCTCATGCCGGTCAGTATCAGATTTTCAATCTTCCGGTCCTTCAGATACAGGCGCTTGAAGGTCTGGATATCCGCATCTACCAGTTCTTCCACCAGCTCCTTACGGTTCTGCTGATCAGCGCCCACGACAGCCAGGATATCCTGAACCCGCAGAGAACCGACCTTAAGATACTGTGTTGCCACCAGCGCATCCTTATCAAATAAAGACAGCTGCGTACTTCCTGAGCCTACATCGGCAATCGCCGTACCTTTTTGGATAATATCTTCAAACTCCTTCTCTTTTACCGCAATTGCCTTATAGCAGAGAAAACGCTGTTCGGCATTGCTCGGCACAGTTACTTCAATACCGGTTTTGACCTTAATCTGATCCAGCACGATCTCTCTGTTTTCCGCCTCGCGCAAAGCGCTTGTGCCATATGCCCGATAGGTATTGATATGATAGGAGCGCATAACTTCAGAAAAATGACTCAGAACCTTACATATTTCATTGATATGCGCATAGCTGATACGCCCGCTGCGGTATGTATCATGCCCCGCGGCAACGCTCTGGCGAAGCCGGTCAATTGTTTTGATATTTCCTTTGTCCGCAATCTGATAGATCGTCATCTCCAGATCATAGGAGCCTACATCAATTGCTGCAAATAAATATACTGCCATTCCTCTCCTCCTTTGTCCCCATAATCGTTGATCCCCTGTATCAGCTGCTGTCTGCTCTTTCAGACAGCAGCTGTACTATCTAATAGCTTCCCAGAATTTTAAAGCTGACCGCCTCTTCTGAAATACCCGTTAATGCATTTTTCACACTTGACTGCGTAAAAGTGCCGTCAAAATTCATAAAGAAGCGGTATTCCCAGGTCTGTCCCGGCACCGGACGTGATTCCAGCTTTGTGATGTTCAGATTATTATAAATAATATGAGACATCAGACGGTATAACGAACCCGGATCGTGTTCTGTTTCAAAGCAAATGCTGATGTGCTGTGCATTCTGCTTATAGATCTTGCGGTTGGCAATGATCGCAAATTTGGTAATATTGGCCAGATTGTGATTCAGCGGAGAAATCAGCGTTTCCAGTCCATACAGATTTCCTGCTATCTGGCTGGCGATTGCTGCGTGACTGCGGATTCCCTCCTCTGCGACCATTCTGGCTGCCAGAGCCGTATTGCTCTTTTCAATCGGCTGGATTTCTTTATGCTCATTTAAAAACTTATTGCACTGGAAAATTCCAGCGGGATGAGAATAAACCGTATCGATCTCCTCCAGCTTTGTACCCGGAATTACCAGAAGTGACTGCACAACCGGCAAATCCATTTCATCTACAATATAATTATCGCATTTTACCAGCAAATCATACACATCGGCAATTGCACCTGTAGATGTATTTTCAATGGGAATTACTGCAAAATCAGCCCGACCGCCCGAAAGAGCATTCATGCTCTCCTCAAAAGAGGGCACATGGAAGTTTGTAATCTCTTTTCCAAAGTATTTCAGTGTTGCTTCGTGGGCAAATGCTCCCTCTACGCCGGTATAAACCACGCGGCTGTCTGCCATCTCGAGTTTATCTACCGACTGGAAAGGAATTCTGCAGCAGCTGCCATGATTATATTTGTTCATCAGATGATACTGATATTTTCTGCTTGCTGACATCAGCATGCGGAATAATTCTTCCACATTCTTTTTGTCACCGCCGCTTTTTACCATCGACTTCACCATCTCCAGTTTCTGGTTTTCCCTCTGGATATCACGGATCGGACGGTTGGATTTCATCTTGCTCTCTGCTACTTCAATACACAGCTTCATACGCTTCTGGTAAAGCTCCACGATCTGTCGGTCAACTTTATCCAGCTCAGTGCGGACCGACTGCAGATTCTGCTCCTTTAACAGCACATTCTCACTGTCTTTCTGACAGCCGGATTGTGTCTCCGCACACTTTTTGGTTTCTGCACTTACCTTTTTTTCCGCTTTGCCGTCTTCTGCTTTGCCTTTTTCTGCTGCATTTTTTTTCGATG
>JAUNPP010000110.1 GCA_030536685.1 Lachnospiraceae bacterium | reverse complement strand
AGCCCCATTATCGGTATCCTTACCTGTGCCGTCATCAGCTCCATTATCGGTTCCATTATCTGTGCCGTCATCCAGCGCAGTTTCCACATCGTCTTCAATCTTATCCGCGGTACGGCATGCGGACATGGCAAATGCAAGGCAAACCAGCATCACGACCAGGCAGATTCCTTTTCCTGCTTTTCTTTTACAATCGGATTTTCTGTAATTCATTTTCATACTCCCTTCTTACAGATAGCTGTCAATATCAGATAGCTGTCAATATTAACTTCTATTTTAAATATTGCTATATGTAATGCGAAATACCATTTCCGATTACATATACAAGCTTTTTGTATAACAGGAAATATGGTTTCCAATATACAAAAAGGCGGAAATCCAAACAGGATTTCCACCTTAGCATATCCGAAAGTATTCTGTTTTATCCGTAATTTTTTATATTACGTTACCAAGTTTTATGTTAACAAAATTTTTAATCGCTTCCGCACATTTTTCCATACCGATTCTTCCGCTGTTCAGGCTCAGATCGTATCCTCTCGGATCTTTCCACTCCTGTCCATGAGAATAGTATTTATAGTAATCAGAACGATATTTGTCTGTCTTCAGAATCAGACGCTCAGCTTCCGTATCACCTACGCAGAGGCGCTCTTTTACGTTCTCTATGCAGTAATTCATATCCGCATCTACAAATACACTGACAACATTCGGATGGTCCTTTAACGCCAGATTTCCGCACTTGCCGATGATGATACAGGATTCTGAACTGGCCAGCTGGCGGATAATTTCAGCCTGAATCTTAAACAGATTCTCATCTGAAACAAAATTTTTATCCTTCGGCTGTGCAATCCGGTTAATATTGGGGAATCCGGCCAGCATCTTTGTGATATAGGAACCGCGAAGCTTTTCATCTACCTGCGCAAACAGTCTTTCATTAATTCCACTGTAATCGGATGCCATTCGAAGCAGCTGATCTTCATAACAGGGAATCCCCAGTTCCTCGCTCAGATTAATACCGATAGTCTTACCACCGCTGCCGAAGGTCCGCTCAATTGTAATTACATAATGATCGCTCATATCTTGTCCTCCAGAAGAGCAGATATCCGTATCTGTATTTGCATCTAAATGCAGATCTATATGTGCACCTGTACGTTTATCTGCTCCGCAATTCAAAGCTGAAAGCTCATTGCCTTCTCATCTTTTTTGACTACAGGATTTTTGAAAGGAAATCTTTCAAACGTCCGTTTTTCGGATTTTCAAATACTTCTTTCGGCGTACCGTCTTCCGCGATCACACCATTGTCCAGGAAAATAACTCTGGAAGCAACTTCCTTTGCAAATCCCATCTCATGTGTTACACAGATCATGGTAATACCGCTGTGAGCCAGTTCTTTCATTACATCCAGTACTTCACCTACCATTTCGGGGTCAAGAGCAGATGTCGGCTCATCAAAGAGAATAACTTCCGGATTCATAGCCAGAGCACGGCAGATGGCTACACGCTGTTTCTGTCCGCCGGAGAGCTGAGAAGGATATGCTTTTGCCTTATCCTCAAGGCCTACACGTCTTAACAGCTCCATACCTCTTTCCAAAGCATCCTGTTCTTTCTCCTTCAGAAGCTTGATAGGTCCGATTGTTACATTTTCAAGTATCGTTTTATGCGGAAACAGATTAAAATGCTGGAAAACCATCATCATCTTCTGTCTCTGCTTATTAATATCTGTTGCAGGATTTGTAAGCTCTACATCATCCAGATAAATCTGTCCGCCGGTAGGTACCTCCAGCAGATTCAGGCAGCGGAGAAAAGTAGACTTACCACAGCCGGAAGGTCCAAGGATAACCAGCACTTCACCTTTTCTGATGTCTGTTGTAATCCCGTCCAGTACCTTCAGGTCGCCAAACGCCATCTCCAATCCTTCTACATGGATCATAACGTCTGAATCTGCAGCAGAAGGGGTTTCATTTGTTGTATTATATGTTGTATCTGTCATTACTCTCACCTTACCTTCCATCTGTCTTCAGTTTTCTTTCCAGTCTGCTGACTAAAGCTGACAGACCCATAACGATTACCAGATAAATCAGCGCTACTGCAATCAGAGGCAGAAACGCTTCGTAAGTACGGCTTCGGATTAAATCTCCGCCTCTGGTCAGATCTCTGATACCAATATAACCGGAAATGGAGGTTTCCTTTAAAAGTACGATAAATTCATTACCCAGTGCGGGCAGGATATTTTTAAATGCCTGGGGCAGAATAAAATACCACATCGTCTGTGTGTAATTAAATCCGATACTGCGGCCGGCTTCAAACTGACCTACATCAATTGACATAATACCAGAACGAACAATTTCTGCAATATATGCAGCAGAGTTCAAACCAAAGGCAACAATTGCCACCACCGTCTTATTCACATTCACAGAAGCAAAAATAACATAATATATGATCAACAGCTGAATTACAACAGGGGTACCGCGGATTACGGTCAGATAAGCCTTCAGAATCCAGTTCAGCAGCTTACATCTGCCGGTCATATCACAGGTACTGCGGCCGATTGCAATCAGGAATCCCAGTACAATACCAATCAGTACAGCAAAGAAGCTGATGATAACAGTTGTTGCCAGACCTTTGGTCAGGTACTGCCATCTGTTTTCTTCAATAAAGTTATGTTTAAATTTATCAATTAAATTGAAGCTTTCATCATTTTTGCCATTACGTACAACAATTACCTGAGTTGCTGTCGTATAAGAATCACTGAAATCAATACTCTTCAGACGATCCTCAGTTACTGTCATACCAGCAACGCCAATATCAGCTTTACCGGACTGAACAGCCGGGATGATCGCATCAAAGTCAATATCTTCAATCTTAAGTTCCATGCCCAGAATATCACAGATAGCCTGTGCCATGTCTACATCAATACCGGTAACCTTTCCATCCTGGATATATTCATAGGGTTCAAATGCCGCATTTGTTGCCATGACAAGAGTACCATTGGAACGATCCGTACCAGCCGGAGATTCATAAGGGAAATTTCCCTTTGTGCTGTCACCAATATAATTCTTAGTGATATTCTCCAGTGTACCGTCTTTTTTCAGCTGTGCAATCGCCTTATTGATTTTTGTTGTCAGCTCTGTGTTTCCTTTGGCAACTACAATTGCATACTCTTCGACCGCAAATGCCTCATCCAGAATCGAAAGACTCGCGTTCTGCCTTACAAATGCCTTCGCAGGCTGTTCATCAATAATAACACAGTCCAGCTTTTCCTGCTTCAGAGCCTGAATCGCATCCGCACCTTTCTGAAACTGCTGTACAGTTGCTCCTTCTACATCAGATGCAAAAATATCGCCGGTTGTTCCCAGCTGTACACCGATTTTTGCTTTTCCCAGATCATCCACTGTCTTTACAAATGATGCCGGCGCCGGTTCCTTTTTAGCACATCCGGTAAGCACCATTGCAAGAAGGGTGGTCATCACTACCAGCATCGCCAGAATACGCTGTGCGGGAGCCAGTTTTCTACCTTCTCGTTTCATAATTTTCCTCGCTTTCTAGTTTCTCGCTTCAAAAAGAAGCCTACCACTAAAAGAGGGTGATTGTCAATGCATTTTATGCGTATTTTTCTGATTATTATTCAATACAGTGAAGAGGACTGTTTAGGATTCCGGGACAGTAGGAGATCCAAGGGACGCAGGCTGGCAGGATACAAGTCTGACCGGGGCTAAGGTGGTGCTTTCAGCACCAATACGCCCCTTGCAGACTTGTATCCTGCCAGCCTGCTGGGTTTTGCGGAATTTTACTGTCATGGAATGCTAAACAGTTATAGGGGGAGAGACGCTTGAGTTTGTGGTTTGTATTCATTATTAATCATAGTATTGGGATTGTCTCAGATAAAACAAGTGTGTGAATAGCAAAAGTTGAGAAAGATTCTGTATGTATATTTCTATTTATTTTATGTGAACTATGTTATATAATATATATACATTTAATTTATATGTACTATTATTAATTAATAGTATGTATGTTGTTAATCAAAGATGTGGTTGTTTAATAATATTTTTGATTAACAACATGTGTGGTTGTTTTATGTTTTACTTTTAGATGAGAGGATGGTTTTATGGGTTTGTTGGATAAGGGATTGGATATTGATGTGCTTTCTTTTGCGTTTTCTGTGATTGAGGGGAAGTGGAAGATCTATATTTTGTTTTGGCTTTGTAAATCTGAGGTGATGCGATATAGTGATTTGAGGAGGGCTCTGGGGCCTGTTACACATAATGTTTTGTCTTCTAAGCTGAAGGAGCTGGAGGCGGATGGGCTGATTATTCGCTGCGAGTATCCTCAGGTGCCGCCTAAGGTGGAATATTCTCTCTCTGAAAAAGGGAAGGCTTTTATACCGGTGCTTGAAAGGCTTTGTGAGTGGGGAGAGACTTATATGGAAGTGTAGTACAGAGCGGATAGCGGATAGTGAATAGTGAATAGCAAATAACGAATAGCGGATGTCTGATGTTTGATGTTTGATGCTGATGCTGAAAAAGACAGCATATCCAAAATATAGATATGCTGTCTTTTTCTACTGATCTTTCGTTTCAATTTTTCTGAAATAATCATACTTCAGAGTCAGATCATTTTTTCGTATCAGATTATTGATTTTAGTGTTGATCCGGTTTAGTTCTTTTTCGTCGATTTTTCCGCCATTTGTGACAGCGCCGTCTTCCACATAAACATTTCCGTCATACCAGGAGTAGTCGCTAAAAAAAGCGTATCCGGTATAGTTTTTATCGAAAATATCATTTCCGATGTAATAATCTGAAATATATTCTATCCCAAACAGATTTAAAATAGTGGGCAGGATATCAATCTGGGAATTTACCTTTTCTATCTTCTGCGGCTTCATGTCGCTGCTCCAGATAAAAAATGGGGTATGGTTGATCAGATTGTTATTTGTCTGCTTGTATTGTTCCAGAATACTTTTGTCATTGAGCGTATACAGATAATGGTCGGAAAATGCTGCGATTACCGTGTCGTTTAACAGGTTGTTGTCCTCCAGCGCCTTCATCAGAAGCCCGATCATCCTGTCAGTTTCTCCGGCGTACATTCGTGCGCTTTCTTCTTCTGACAAATCCGGTATCTGCTTGCCTTCGTAGATGTCCTCTGCCAGCTGTTTTCCCATTCCCTTTTGTGTGGTAAATGGAGTGTGTGGCGTATACGTAATAATATAATGAAGGAACTTTTCACCGCTCTGGAACATTTTCTGATAAAATTCTTCATTCAGAATCAGTTCCCTGTCAAATTCATACTTCAGATCTTTGTAGGAATTGCGGTCTAAAAGGCCGTAATAATCATCATAACCCCAGTTTTTGTAATTAATTCCCCTGGAGTAATATTCCTCCGTATTCATATGAAATGCGTTCACCGCATATCCTTGTGCTCCGAACAGCTTTGCCAGAGAATGGTCAAACCGGTTTCTGTTAAACGTATATGCGTTCTGCGTATAGGATACAGGTGTTATCAGCCCTGTATTAACAGCCAGCTCTGAATTAAATGTGGAGCCGCCTCCATTATAATAGGAATAATGCTCATCAAATACCATGGAATGCTTCATCAGGGAATACAGATTCGGCATGTCTTTTTCTGTTAAAAGCCAGTCATCAATCCCTTCCAGCTGCAGAAAAATCACATTTTTCCCTTTAAACATCCCTGTGTATTCATTTTTGCTGCCGGTCTTCGGATTCTCATAGGCTTTCTTCAGATAATCCAGGTCTGCCTTGTCCCCTTCGTCCTCAGGTCCCAGAAACGTCAGGTAAAAATCCCGAAATGTATATTCGTAGATACCGCAGATTTTCATACACTTATTTGCATCATTAAAACTGCTGTATACATTTCTTGGATTTCTCCAGTTATCCCATTCCAGCGTCTTACTCTCCTTTCCCAGCAAAAAGGGAGTCAGGAGGTGAAGAATCACAAAGCCTGCAAGCAGAATCAATACATTTTTCAAGGCTGCTTTCCGGTTTCTCTTTGGAAATTTCCTGCAGGCCAAAACAGCCGAAGCAAGTATCACGACTGCCATCAGATAAATTAACGGATTTGCGTGGATTACAGCATCCAAAATATAGGAGCTTCCTTCTCCTGCCATAAAAATCAGGTTAAAGCTGAAAAAAAAGCCTGTCAGTGAGTAATAGATCGCATTCACCAGAAATAATACAAAGCTGATGCCAAATGAAATCAGATATACTATTTTGCCGGCTTTTTGTTTTATGCTGATACTCAGACCTGTAACCAGCACAATCCAGATCAGATTAAAAATAAGATTCGGCAGCACCATGGCTGCCTGAAAATAATGGATATCCCGTCCGATTATTCTGATGCACACATCGATCAGGATAAACGGCAGGAAAAGAAACAGCACATCCGCTTTTTCCTTTCCCAGCGCCCCGATTCTGTGCAGCATCCGATTTGTAGTGTTCTTAGTTTCCTTAGTTTTCTTAATTTTCATCAATTTTCAATATCCTCAATCGTAACTTTACTTGTATGAGGGATTGGCTTCCAGGTAACCTTCATAAATAAAGCCGCATACATCGAGTAACGGTAAATCATATCAAATGTCGGCCATGTAAGGCAATAGAGTACCTTTTTCCGGAATTTGATTTTTTTAATCCGCTTTCTTTCTATAAAAAAGATGTACACTGCAGCAAACATATTTTTAATATTCCAGGAAATTTTTGATATCGCATGCCATAAGGAAGCAAGCAGAATCGTATCAATCATTGCGTGGAAGCCGGGGGCCGCATTAATATAAGTAACGCCAAATACGTCGCTCAGAAATTTTCCAAGCCAGTTGCTTGTTTTAAAAAGCACTGCATCATTCAACCCATACGTATACGCAAAACACGAATACAATATCACATTTACAAACAGCCATACAAACAGCTTTGGAATAGGGGTCGGTATCAGCTGACCCAATGTATCAAAGGAAGCCCATCTATGACGCACTCCTTCCACAAAATTTTCCCAGGTAAGCTGATGTCTCTCGGATTTATCACGAAAACAGTTTCCTACAAAAATATTTTTAAACAGTGACCAGCCGCTTTCCATAAATGCCAGCATATGTCCTTTGGACCATCGGGTTCTCTGACGCAGCGCAATCCGCAGGCTCGTCGGCTGCTCATCGTAAAATACGGCTTCATCCTGATAGGAAATCTCATAACCGTGGGCAACCGCATCCGCCGTAAATGCACGGTCTTCTGTCAAAGAAGTATAATGCCATCCATCCTTTACCAGTTCATTTGCAAATAAAAAGCCGGTTCCCTGTATATTGGTCGCCAGATGCAGAAATGATCTCGCTCTGTGCCGGAAACGAATGGAACGCAGCCAATGTAATGCATAGGTCGACGCAACCCAATTTTCATCGAAATTTTTTGTATTCCGGTATGAAGTAATAATCTTCTCTCCCGAATCAAATGCATCATTCATCTTCGAGATATAATTCCTGTTCAAAAGATTGTCCGAATCGAATACAAAATATCCCTCAAAGGAATCAATTCCATAATCCTCCTCAATCCGGTTAAATAAAAACTCCAGCGCAAAGCCTTTTGTTCTGTCCTGATTGTTAAAACGCTCATAGCACACAGCGCCCTGCTGTCTTGCAACCTCAGCGGTGTGATCTGTACAGTTATCTGCAATCACAAACGTCGTAATCAAATCCTGATTATAATCCTGACGTTTAATACTTTTCAAAAGATTTCCGACAACCGCCTCTTCATTTCGCGCCGGAATCAATATTGCATATTTGTGTTGATTCTTTGCCGGTTCAAATTTACGTGTGAAAAAAAGTCCTATCAGAAAATAGATTCCTTTATGAAACGCAAATATACCCAGAAATGAAAGAAACAGTCCGCTTACTACTTTACATTCGGAATAGATACTGCTCAGGGCAAAGACCATACTGTTCCAAAACTCTCCTATGTACTCCATAAACCAGATTCTCCTCCAATTTTCAAAATCAAAAAGTGTTCCATGCAGCATATAAAATGTCAGTTGAACTGACATTTTATATGCATACGCACTAATCTAGCAGAGAAACAGGAAACAAGCAATATTTTTCACTGTTTTTTAAAAAAACTTTAATCTTTGTGATGAATTTTTGCTGTTTTTCCCCTGATTCATGATGCGGCAAAACAAAATAGCAATAAGCGTACTCACCGCCGTAGCTACAATTGCCGGCCCCACGATAGCCGTGGGATTGGCGCTGCCGTACTGACTTCGATACGCAATGATATTTACCGGAATCAGCTGCAGCGATGAAATGTTAATAATCAGAAAAGTACACATCTCATTGCTGGCTGTTCCTTTGGCAGCTGCCGGAGTCTGGCCTGCCCTTCTTTCTTCTTCCAGTTCCTCCAGCGCCTCCATTGCACGCAGACCAGCCGGTGTTGCTGCCCAGCCAAGTCCCAGTATATTCGCAATAAAGTTTAAAGAAATCTCATTCAGTGCTTTATGCTCTTTCGGTACTGCCGGAAATAAAAAATGGATCAGAGGCCACATTTTTTTGCCAAGACGTTCCGTCAATCCAATCTCCTGCGCAATTTCCATAATTCCACACCAAAACGCAACCACCCCCAAAAGAGTAATGCTTAACGAAACTGCCTGACCAGCAGCGTCCAACATGGAATTTCCTATAACCTGCAGTTTTCCCTTCAATGTCCCATATACAAAGCCGGCAAACATCATAGCTGCCCAAATGTGATTCAACATATCTTAATATATGTACCATGCAAAACTGCTATTCCTGAATATTTTTTCTTATCTTTTTCGTCTTTATTATCATTCTATTCTAATCTATCCACGCTCACACCGGAATTTTGCTGCCCTCCGCAACAAAATATGGCATTGATTTTTATACATACTTCTTATTAATATATTTGTATTTGATTATAAAAAGGAATTGAAGTATAATACTTTCAGCATCAGAAATATCGTGAATATTTTCTGATAAAGCCTTCATATTATTTCCTTAATAAAAAACTCTGTCGATTGGTTGGCGACGGAGTTTTTTATTTGTCTAAAACAGTCTTTTTAATCTTTCTACTCTTTCTAATCCTTTTAACATTTTTAATCTTTTTCAGGTAATTCTCAAAAGACAGATCCCACAGTTCACAGTTTTTAAAATGTTTCACGTGAAACATTTTAAAAACTTCTGAACTGCCGATGAAATGAACATATTGGATAAAAAATAACAGAACAGCTAAAATGTAGTCTTCTCACAAAGAACATTTTCTGTTCTCAGAGAAATCTTACATTTTAACTGTTCTGCACTTATCAGCTATTCAAAATGTCTTCCGTTTAACCTACGATAAATAACGGCTGTCCGTATTCTACCATTGTTCCATTCTCAACGAGAATTTCTTTTACTACTCCATCAAAATCACTTTCGATTTCATTCATCAATTTCATAGCTTCTACAATCGCAATCGTCTGTCCTTTTTTCACAGTGTCTCCCACTTTTACAAAAGGCGCTGCATCTTCTGAAGGAGCTACATAGAAAGTTCCTACCAGAGGTGATTTAACCTGATTTCCGGCTGCTGTGCTTCCTGCAGTTTTTTCTTCATTTTCTGTATTTCCTGTGTTTTCTGTATTTCCTGCTTTTACTGCAGTTGTTTCAACAGATGCTGATACAGATTCTTCAGATTTGCTTTCTGCTTTTTTCGGCGCTGCTTTCTGTTCTGTTTCTTCTGCAGCTGAAATTGTCTGTACTGTCTTCAAAGCTTTCTGAACTGCTGCTGATTCTGATTCTGCAGCAGCTGCTTTATTAGACATAAAAGTCATTTTAAAATCGCCATCTTTAATTTTAATTACGCCAATCTTATCTTCTTTTTCACAAATTTTATCAATAATCATCATAATATCGTGTGCATTCATTTGATTAACCTCCAAACTCACAACCTATAGATGTCTGCTGTTATATCCACGTTAATACATCATTATTAATCCGTGAATATCAATATAATCTTCTCTGCGCTTCACATTATAACATGAATTTAGCAAACGAGCAAGATATTTTGATAATCAAAGCAATTATTTGTTCTAATATTCTTTGCAGGGAATATTTTCCTTAAAACCATCTGAATAGGTAATATTTCCATCTGAATCAATAAACATCGCCCATACATTATCCAGACTGTTAATTAATTCCAGCCCCTTTTCCAGTCCCAATGCAAAGCAGGTAGTCGATAATCCATCTCCATCTACGGATAAGTCAGAAATAATCGTTACACTGGACAAATTGTTTTCGTAGGAATATCCTGTTCGGGGATTTAAAATATGGTGATATTTTTTTCCATCTATTGTCATGTAACGCTGATAGTCTCCGGATGTTACAACCGATTTATCAGAAACAGAAATGACCGCTTTCAGCTTTGAATTACTCTGCGGATCACGGATTCCGATTCGGAAAGCTTCACCTGAAAGTTTCTCTCCTACGCAGAGTACATTTCCGCCCAGATTAATGTATGCACTTTCAATTCCCTGTTCCAGAATATAATCCTTCAGTCGGTCTGCAATGTAACCTTTCGCAATCGCCCCCAGATCAAGTCCCATATTTTTCTCCAGTGCAACACGATTTCCATCTATCTGAACTTTACTGTAATCTACATACTTCAAATATTCAGCAATCCGATCCGCATCAGGAAGTTTAGGTTCTTTTGCTGTAAAGTCCCACAACGATGATATCGGTTCAATTGTAATGTCAAAAGCTCCCCCTGAAAGTTTACTATAATACAATCCTTTTTTTATAACCTCCAGAGTTTCATCTGAAACCACATACTCTTTTTCTTTATTCAAAAGCCATATCTCACTATTTTCCATCGTCCTCGATAATTTCTTTTCATATTCATTACAAAGCCTCAGACAGTCGGTTAAAAGTTCTTCATCATCCGTTCCAAATAATTGAATCTGAACTTCAGTATTTAACGCATAGCTTGTACGGCTAACCGATAATTCTTCTTTTTTCTTTCCACATCCACCCAAAATAACTGCAATACACAAAATCCCCGCCAGCACAACAAGCCTTTTTTTCAGCAGTTTATTTTTCAGT
>JAUNPP010000109.1 GCA_030536685.1 Lachnospiraceae bacterium | reverse complement strand
CAACAGACTGACGGAATCTGAACAGACAGCAGATTGACGAATCCTGACAGGACATTGCAGAGGCAGTAAATTAAAAAAGAATCCTGTTTTGCAGGAGACTTTTTTATCACTAACGTGAATACGCATTCAAAAACAGGGAAAAATTACTAAAAAGAGGTGCATATGGACAAGAATATCAGTAAAGAGCTGCTTGCAGCACGTAAAATGGAAATGGAACTGAGTGAGAGTATTTTAAATGGAGAACGTCCCGTTTATCATGTGGCTTCTCCGCTGGGATGGATCAATGACCCGAATGGATTTTCTGTTTTTCAGAATGAATATCATTTATTTTTCCAGTACTATCCTTATGAAACAAAATGGGGACCGATGCACTGGGGTCATTGTAAAAGCAAGGATCTGATCTCATGGGAATATCTTCCGGCAGCGATGGCGCCGGATGCAGAGTGGGATCAGGGAGGCTGCTATTCCGGAAGCGCATTGGAGGCTGATGGTGAGCATATTCTGATCTATACCGGTGTGATTGATAAAAAGCTGGAAGATGGAAGCAAGTACTATCGTCAGGTACAGTGCATGGCAAAGGGCGATGGCCTGAATTATGAAAAATGGGAGCAGAATCCGATTATTGCGCAGGATAAGCTTCCCGAGGGCAGCAGTCTTGAGGATTTCAGAGATCCTAAGATATGGAAAGAAGAGGATGGATATTATCTGATTGCAGGAAGCCGCAGCGCGGATGGAAGCGGACAGATTCTGATGTACCGCTCAGATGATTTAAAATCCTGGGATTTCGTAACGATTCTGGATTCCTGTCGGAATGAATACGGTAAGATGTGGGAATGTCCCGATTTCTTCCCTCTGGGAGACCATCATATCCTGATCGTATCCCCGCAGGATATGCGTGCAAAAGGTCTGGATTTTCACAATGGAAATAATTCTCTGTTTCTCTATGGCCGTTATGACCATCAGACCCATCATTTTGAGAGGGAAAAAGTAACCTCTGCGGATTACGGTTTGGATTTTTATGCGCCGCAGACGATGCTCGCTCCGGATGGACGCCGGATCATGATTGGCTGGATGCAGTCATGGGATGCGAAAATCACTCCTTCTTCCTTTAAATGGGCGGGGATGATGACGGTTCCGAGAGAATTGGTTCTGAAAGACGGAAAAATTTATCAGAAACCGGTCAGAGAGCTGGAACAGTATCGCGTAAATCCTGTAACATATCAGAATCAGATGATTTTGGCGCCCACAAAGCTTGACGGAATCAGCGGAAGAGTGCTGGATCTGGAGCTGGAAATTACCGGAAGTGATTTTGAGCAGTTTTCAATCTGTTTTGCAGCGAATAAGGAATATCACACCGAACTGTGCTATGACAGAAATAAGAAAACCCTGACGATTGACAGAACCGATTGCGGCCTGGTAAGAGATGCGGTGTGCACTCGTTCAATGGAAGTGCAGCCTGACACAGCCGGCACAGAGCAGTTAAAGCTGAGAATTTTACTGGACAGATATTCAGCGGAAATTTTTGTAAATGACGGGGAAAAGACAATGTCCAATGCATTTTACACCCCGATGGAAGCCGATCAGATCATTTTCGATGCTAATGGAAGCGCCTGTGTAAATATAAGAAAATATGATATTCAGGTAAGTCGTTAAGCAGGCCGAAAAAGATATCTGAGAAAGCGCATCTGAAAAGCATCAGACAGTAAAATAATATCCTGTGATGGTATGAAAGTGGAGATTTAAGAAAATTCTTAAATACACTATGAAATACAAAGAAAATAAAGTAAGTGGTAAAAAGAACACAGAATGGAGGAAATCATGGATTACAGAAAAATTGCTGAAGAAATCTATGAAAAAGTTGGAAAAAAAGAAAATCTGATTTCTGCAGCACATTGTGCAACCCGTCTCCGTCTTGTTATTGCGGATAATAACAAGTGCGACAGCAAAGCGGTAGAGGATATCGAAGGCGTAAAGGGCGTATTTTTTGCTTCCGGTCAGCTGCAGATCATCCTTGGTACAGGAACTGTTAATAAGGTGTATGATGAATTTCTGGCAGTTTCAGGTCTGAGCGCGGCGACAAAGGCTGAAGTAAAACAGGCTGCAGCTGCACAGCAGAATGTTTTTAAACGGGCAATTAAGACACTGGGCGATATTTTCGTGCCAATCATCCCTGCTATCGTAGCAAGCGGTTTCCTGATGGGAATTATGGAAGCGTTGAATTTCATGGTATCAAATGGCTTCCTGACACTGGATACAACAAGCTCTGTCTTTGTATTTGCAAAGCTGTTCAGTAACGTTGCTTATGTATTCCTGCCGATCCTGATCGCATACAGTGCGGCAAAGGCGTTTGGCGGAAATCCTTATCTGGGCGCAGTTATCGGTATGCTGATGATTCACCCCGATCTGCAGAATGCATGGACCGTTGCTACGGAAGGTGTAAAGGTAAAGCAGAGCGTATGGTTTGGCTTGTATGATATTGATCTGATTGGTTATCAGGGACATGTTATTCCGGTTATCATTGCGGTATGGGTAATGTGCTTTATTGAAAAGAGACTGCACAAGATTGTTCCTGAAATGTTTGATTTATTTGTAACTCCTCTGACCAGCGTTTTTGTGACAGGTTATCTGACCTATTCCATGATTGGCCCTGTATTTGTCCTGATCGAAAACAGTATTATCAACGGAATCCAGTGGCTGATCGCTCTGCCGTTTGGTATCGGAAGCTTTATTATGGGCGCCTGCTATGCTCCTACCGTTGTTGCCGGTGTACACCATATGTATACTGTAATCGACGTAGGCCAGCTTGGTGTTTTTGGCGTAACCTACTGGCTGCCGCTGGCTTCTGCAGCAAACCTTGCACAGGGCGCAGCAACTCTGGCAGTTGCTTTGAAAACAAAGAATGCAAAAACAAAATCAGTCGCACTTCCTTCAGCCTTCAGTGCATTTATGGGAATTACAGAACCTGCTATTTTCGGTGTGAATTTAAGATACTTTAAACCGTTTATCTGCGGATGTATCGGCGGTGCCTGCGGCGCGCTGTTTGCTTCCGTTACAAATCTGGGCGCAAGCGGAACTGGCGTAACCGGTATTTTCGGTATTCTGCTTTGTCTGAACATGCCTCTGCAGTATATTCTGATGATGGCAATTTCTATCGGCGTTGCATTCGCACTGACATGGATGTTTGGTTATAAGGATGAAGCTCCTGCCGCTAAGGAAGCACCGGCTGCAGCAGAAGAAAAGAAAGAAATTTCCGCACCTGTTATGGAAACAAAGCCCGGAACTGTTTATTCACCGATTGAAGGAAATATCATTCCGATGGAAAAAATCAAGGATGATACCTTTGCATCAGGTGTTCTGGGACAGGGCGTCGGAATCGAACCTGCAAAAGGCCAGGTAGCAGCTCCTTTTGACGGAACCGTTACAACAGTATTTGACACAAAGCATGCAATCGGACTCACCAGCAATGACGGTATGGAAATGCTGATTCATGTAGGTATCAATACGGTGGAACTTGGCGGAAAATATTATACTGCAAAGGTAACCGAAGGCGCATCTGTAAAAGCAGGCCAACTTCTTCTGACATTTGATAAAGAAGCAATCAAAAATGCAGGTTATGATGTTACAACCGCTGTTCTGGTAACAAATGCAGATGAGTATTCCAAGGTTTCTGTTATAAAAACAGGAGCCGGAGAAGAAATGGATGAAATTATAAAAGTAGAGAAGTAGAGAAATGGGATAGTTTTTGGGCCTTGGACAGGGGGTTGTCCAGGGGACGCAATAGCCCGGGTATACGAAGTCCTTATGGGACCTGGGGCCACATGTGGCCAATGGTCCCGCCAGGACTTGTATACCCGGGCTATTGCTGTGTGTTGAGAGGGGGGACTGTCCATGGCGTTTTAAACTATCGTTGGAGGGTGGGGCGTTTGATTTGTTTGATTTGTTGGGTGTTATGGACATTCCTTGCTGTCTATGGCGCTTTAAACTATCGTTTTTTGGGGAGGAGGGGCTTGATTTGCTGGGGCTTTTGGGGGCACGGTAAATGTATGGTTTTCCAGTGTTTGTTAAAATCTGTAGTCCTGTAGTATTGTAGAACTGCGGCGGCGGAATTATAGTAATATCCTGTGAAAGGGACCTTAGAGAACGCCGGTACTTAACGATTGGGCTGTCTGAAAGACAGTTCGAGAGTTTAGTTCCGCTGCGTTCGATCAGAGCGGGAGCGCGTCCCCTGAACAGGATATTACTGTAATGGAGCCTTCACAGCCTTTTATAACAATAAAATAAACTGTTATAAAAAGCTTGCGTTTACCGTGTTTTTTTGGGGAGAGGGGCTGTACTATTTTTGGGGGATGGGATATAATGGTGGGGAATTTTTTTGTGAGGTGAGTTTTGGATGTTGGAGTTGGTGAGTGTGCTTTCGGGGCCTGTGATTGGGGCTGGGATTGGGTATTTTACGAATTATATTGCGGTGAAGATGTTGTTTCATCCTCGGAATCCGGTTCGGGTTGGGCGTTTTGTGCTTCCGTTTACGCCGGGGATTATTCCGAAGCGGAAGAAGGAGCTTGGAAGGGCGATTGGCAGGGCTGTTGAGGATGAGCTGTTTGGTGGTGAGGAGATTAAGCGTGTTTTGCTGGCTGAGGAGACACGGGCTGTGGTTGCGGCTGGAATTGCGGAGCAGATGGAGTCTGTGCTGCTTTCGCAGCGGTCGCTTCGGGAGATGATTGTGGATCTGACCGGCAGAGAGCTTTATAGTGAGAAACGGGCGGCTTTGAATGATGCGGTGACGGATAAGATCGTGCAGGGCGCGAGGGAGATGGAGCTTGGTCGTTTGATGCTTGAAAAGGGCGGCTCGATGATTATGGAGAAGCTGAATAATCCTCTGATTGCGATGTTTTTAACGCCTGAGCTTTTGCAGTCTCTGGCAGCGCCTGTTGGCGAGGCTGTGAACTCCTGGCTGGAAACGGATGGGCGTGATGCGATTTATGGATATGTGGATGCGGAAATTGAAGTGCAGGAGCAAAAACAGCCGCAGGAGCTGCTTGGCGATGTGACTCTTGATCTGTCGGCTGTTCAGGAAAGGATAGCGGATGCTTATGCGGATTTTGTGGATGCGAATGCGGATGCGCTGGTGAAGCAGTTTAAGATTCAGGAAATCATTGAAAGCCGGGTGGGCGATATGAGCAATGCGGCTTTGGAAAATCTGGTTCTTTCGGTTATGAAAAATGAACTTGGGATGATCGTGAATCTGGGCGCTGTGATCGGCTGCGTAATTGGAGTATTGAATATTTTTATTTAAAAAGGAGCGGCGGGATGGAGATTATTGCACATATAGAGACGGATTTTCCGGCTAAATTCGGGATTCCGCGCCAGAGCGGGCTGGTGGAGGAGCTGAAGGGCAGGATTATATTTGAACCTGAATACCGCAACCCGGATGCATTTCGCGGGATGGAGGGATTTTCTCATATCTGGCTGATCTGGCAGTTTTCAGGGACAAAGCGTCATTCCTGGTCTGCAACCGTGAAGCCGCCGCGTCTGGGCGGCAATAAAAGAATGGGTGTTTTTTCGACCAGATCGCCGTTTCGCCCGAATGATATCGGTCTTTCTTCTGTGAAACTGGAAAGGCTGGAATTTGACCCGGAGCTTGGACCTGTGCTTTATGTTGCCGGCGCTGATCTGATGGATGGAACGGCAATCTATGATGTGAAGCCGTATCTTCCCTACACGGACAGTCATCCTGAGGCAAGCGACGGATTTGCCGGAGAAGTGCTTGACTATGAGCTTGCGGTGGTATTTCCGGAAAAATGGCTTTTGATGATACCGCAGGAGAAGCACGAGGCGATCATTGCGGTTTTGAAGCAGGATCCGAGACCGTCCTATCATCAGCATCATATGCCGGAGCGGATATACGGAGTTGAATTTGCAGGCTTTGACGTGCGTTTTACGGTGGAGGATGAAGTACTTACGGTATGTGAGGTGGAGCGTCTGCATTGATGCAGAGGCTGCCGCGTGACAGATTTCTTTGTTTTATGACAGAATCATGACAGAATTTTTACATGGTTCTGTCTCTTTTTTTTACGTTTCTTTGCTATGCTAACCGGATAATCAGTAAGAAATGGGGAATGAATATGTTTGAATCAAATAGAAATATACTGGGCAGATATTGTGAAAAGTCATCAGATGATAAGACAGGTAAAATAGAAGAAAAACGAAAAATTGAGAAAATTGAGAAGAATGAAAAGAGCGAAAAGACCGAAAGAGCCGAAAAGGGCGAAATGGGAGAAAAATCTGAAAAGACTGAAAAAACCGGTGTGAAAAAGGTCAGCTATAAAAAAATCAGAAAAAGCCGTGAGGTCAATCTTTTGATTGACCGGGGAAATGAAATCCTGGGAATTCTGGGATATACAGAGCATTCCCAGGTGCATGCGACGCTGGTGGCAAGCAGAGCGGCGTGGCTTTTGAAGGAGCTTGGATACCCGGAGCATGTTGCGGAGCTGGCAAGAATCGCAGGATATATGCATGATATCGGAAACAGCATAAACCGGCATGACCATGCGCACAGCGGCGCAATCCTTGCCTACGGTATTTTAAAGGATATGAAAATGGAGCTGACAGATGCGATTATAATCTCTTCGGCAATCGGACAGCATGACGAGTCCACCGGAACGGCGATTGACGCAGTTTCCGCAGCGCTGATCATAGCCGATAAAACCGATGTGCGCAGAAATCGTGTCAGAAACCGGATCCGGGAAAATTTCGATGCTCATGACAGGGTGAATTATGCGGTGCTTTCTACAAAGCTTTCCGTAATCCGGGAAAAGAAAATGATCCAGATGGATATGGAGCTGGATGACAGAATCTGTTCTGTCATGGATTATTTTGAAATTTTCCTTCAGCGCATGGTGATGTGCAGACGGGCATCAGAAATTCTGGGATTTCGTTTCCGGCTGGTTGTAAATGGGAATAAACTGGCGTAAAATAAAATTGCAGCAGTAAATGCAGACCTTATCAAAATAAAGAGAGGTGTATTTTCCATGTTAAAGCAGCTGATTCGATTAAATACGCTGGAATATCCCTGTAATCTGTATCATTATACAAAATGTAAAGGAATTCTGGGAATTCTTTCGGATAAGTGTTTATGGGCTACCAAAAGTGATTTCCTGAATGATGCAAATGAGATTCGTTATACCTCCGTGCTTGTGGAGGAGGTTCTGGGCGAGATAAAAAACCCTGTCTGGAGGCAGATTCTTTATCAGGTTCTGATTCCGGGGCTGGATTATGTGAATGGACTGGAATATGAAAAGGATTACTACGTCGTATCGTTTTCTCATAAAGAAGACAGTATTACCCTGTGGGCAGAATTTGGCGATCACACGGGCTATAACATCTGTTTTCGGAGTGAAGAACTGATTTCACGAATCAGCAGAGAATATAAGATTGCTTATCATGGGAAGGTTGTGTACAACCGGGAATATCAGAAGGCACGGATACGAAAGCTGCTTTTCTATGAGATTCCGGAGTATCTGGGAAGCTCGATGGGAGATATTCTCGAGGAAGGAATCGATTCGGTGATTTTTAAAAAGCTGTGCCGCCTGTTCTGGAAATCTGTGCAGATTTATGCCATTTTCTTTAAGCAGGAGGAATTTGCCGAGGAACACGAATATCGATTTGCTTTTCGTGACAGCGAGGAAAATCCGGTTCTTTACCGGGAAAAAGAAGGATTTTTACTTCCTTATATGAAAATACGTATCGGAAAGAAGAATGAGCTGCTTCCAATCCAGAGTATCATGGTGGCGCCGAAAAATCATATTGATCTGGCGAGGAAAGGGATGGAGCAGTATCTGAAGGAAGCAGGCTACAGGGATATCCCTGTAAACCTGTCCAAAATCAAACTCAGATATTAGCGTATCAGATATTAATTTTCTGTTTCGAAATATTCCTTTACCAGCTTTACGACTGTACCCGATAAGAGGAACAGCGCAATCAGATTTGGAATGGACATCAGACCGTTGAAGGTTTCTGCGATGCTCCATAAAAGTCCGAGATCTACGGTTGCACCAAGGATGGCAACAAGAGAGTAGACAACCATAAACGGTTTGATGACCTTGGAGGAGAACAGAAATTCAATGCATCTTGCTCCGTAAAGGCCCCATCCGATGATGGTGGAGAAGGCAAAGCAGCACAGCGCAGCTGCAGTGAAGATGGAAATCCAGCCGCCGTAGGAGGAGGTGAATCCGAGAATGGTCAGTTCTGCTCCGGCTGCTTCTCCGTAGTTAACGGGGATGTTGCTGCAGAGGATGACCAGCGCAGTCATGGTGCAGATCACGATGGTGTCCATAAATACTTCAAAAATACCGAAGAAGCCCTGTTTTACCGGTTTTCGGGTATCTGCGCAGGCATGAGCGATAGAACCGGTACCAAGACCTGCTTCATTTGAGAAAATACCTCTGGCAACGCCCTTTTTCATACTGGTGAAAAAGCTTCCTACAATACCGCCGGTAACAGCGGACGGGCTGAACGCACCGGAAATGATGGAGGCGAATACGGCAGGAACCCGGTTAAAGTTTATAAAAATAACACCGAGTGCCAGAAGAATATAAAGGAGCGCCATAAAAGGTACCAGCTTTTCTGTTACACGGCCGATTCTTTTGATGCCGCCAAGAAGCACCATACCAACTAAAATGGCGAGTACGATTCCGAGAACCAGGTTCAGACCGCCTGTGGAGTCTTCTGAAACCAGGTGGAAGTTGATCAGTGCGGAGTCAATTGCTGTAATGATCGTATTGACCTGAGTTGCGTTGCCTGTTCCGAAAACTGTCAGAACACCGAAGGCGGAGAAGAGGAAAGCAAGCCAGTGCCAGTGTTTGGGAAGGCCGTTTTTGATATAATACATCGGTCCGCCGACCAGATCACCGTCAGCATTGCGTTCCCGGAAATGAACCGCCAGTGTTACCTCCGAGAATTTGGTACACATACCAAGTAACGCGGAAATCCACATCCAGAAAACAGCGCCAGGTCCTCCGATTGCAATTGCACCAGCTACTCCGGCAATATTACCAGTACCAACAGTAGCGGCCAGGGCGGTACAAACAGCCTGAAACGGCGTCATAGCGCCATCGGAGGCTTCTTTTTTTCGGAAAACGCGCCCGATTGTCGTCTTGATTGCATAGGGGAATTTACGAATCTGCAGAAAGCGGGTCCGCAGGCTCAGATAAAGTCCGACCCCGATAATACAGATCATAGCCGGAACTCCCCAGATAAAATTGTTCACAGCAGTATTGATGGTTTCAATCATTTGTAACATGAGTATAATACCTTTCTAATATTTTTGATAATCGAAAAAATCATATCATATTTCAGGCCAAAAGTATAGATGGAGCTGTTTGGGATTTGGGGGACAGGGGGGTGTCCAGGGGACGCAAGCTGGCTATGATACGAAGTCTGCTGAGGCTAGGGGGTGCTTCGCACCAATACGCCTCTTGCAGACTTGTATCATAGCCAGCTTGCTGGTTTTTGGGCTTTCTTCTGTCATCAAATCACAAACGGCTGTGAGGGGGAGGGATGGAAGGTTTGTTGGTTTTTGGGCTTTTTTTTGTTATCAAATCGTAAACAGCTGTAAAAAATACAGGTCCTGCCAGGGTGGTTTGGGTTTCTGGCGGGGCCTGTTTTTTGTGTTATCGTTGGGATAACTATTTTTGTTTTTTTGTTGTTTGGATGATCATTTTTTTGTTGTTTAAATGTTCATTTTGGCTTTTGCTGTCTGGGTGATTATGAGCGTGCTGCGATTTCGGCGGAGTACTGGTTTACTTTTTCTTTGGTCAGTTTGAAACCGAAAAGCAGTACAACTACGGCAATTACAAGCGCGATGGCGGGAATTACCATGAAACCGAGGCAGATTGCGTCTTTCAGCTCGGCGGTTGCCTGAGCGGGGTCGAGATCTTTTGCGAAATGACCGAGTGCCAGACATGCGTTGATGATGATACCGCGGGTCATAATGGAAACCTTCAGGGGTACGTTCTGCAGACCGCTGATCCAGCCGGTTGCGTTTTTGCCGGTTTTCCATTCGCTGTAAACGATGGTGTCCGCATATAACGCGGGTGTACAGGAGTAGGTGATACCGTATCCGAACAGCGCGATACTCATCAGGACAGTAACCAGAGTCGTATTTGCATAGAAGAAGTAGGATACAACCAGCAGAACAGCCTGGATTGCCATAACGCCGATGGTGGTACTTCTGGTAGAGAACCTGTTGCTGAGTGTCTTACTTAAGTATGCTCCGATTACACAGAAAATATTGGTGATCAGGATGTAGCTGGGAAGGAGTCCTTCGTTGCCTGCTACATACTTGAAATAGTAAACGGCAAAGCCCATCAGTACGAAGTTGAACATGAATTTTGCGAGGTCGGCTAACAGCAGGGCGATCAGAGGAGGGTTCTGCAGGAGTGCGCGGACCAGGTCCATGCCGCTTGTCTTATCCTTGGAAGCAGCCTTCTTCTGTGCAGAAGCTTCAGGAGTTTCCACTTCTTCATAGCCATCAAACATCTTGAAATGCGCATAGTAGAGAACTGCCATCAGACAGCCAAGTACAAATGCAGCGCCGCCGTACTGGTTGATCTCACCGAGGATCCCTGCAAAGATACTTGCCAGAACCGGTGCGATGTAAGAGAAGATAACCTTGGAGAGGTTGCACCATGCGGCTCTTGTAGCAGCCAGCTGGGAACGGTCTTCCGGAGTTTTACCGGCAACAGCGATCATGGAAACGTTGCCTACGTAGGCGAAATTCCATACAACGTGGCTCGAAACGGCTGCAAAGACGATGATGATAGCTGAGAGCATACCGTCGCCGATCTTTACAAACTGGAATGCGTATAAAAAGGGAACCAGCCAGGGAACGGCAATCAGCCATGAGCGGTAACGGCCCCATTTCATAGGCTTGGTACTGTTGATGATCGCACCGTAGATCCATGAAAGCAGCGCATCGATCGTGCTGGCCAGAGTGGTGATAAAGGTAACCATGGGCAAACTGAATTTGGCCAGGTCAGTCAGGAACACGTTGAAAAAGTAGCCTTCTACGTTGGTCATCAAGGTGAATCCGCAGTCACCGATACCGTAGAACCATTTTAACGC
>JAUNPP010000262.1 GCA_030536685.1 Lachnospiraceae bacterium | reverse complement strand
CCCTTATGGTAGCACCGAAGGTGCGACATATAGATGCTCGGTAATTCAATTGCCGCAGTAGTTCACGGTCTAACTCGAAACAGGCTTTCATGATTTCTAATTCAAGTTCAGTTGCGCCCCGCTTAATTTCTTGCCTATTTCAGTTTTTGTCTGACCGCTTTCATCTACTATTTTTCTTATTCGTTCATTTATGGTTTGCATCAAGAACCTTCTTTCTAATAAGGAGTATATGAAATTCATCGAAGTAAAGTCAATAAAAATCACAACTAAGTTGTGGAGAAAGAGGTGATTACATGGCAAACGAAACATTACTGGATTTCAATGTGAAAGAAGAAGCTGAGGACACTTTCTTAAAATTTCTTAAATTTCTTTTGAAAAAATACTTTGAAAATCAAAATAGTTCTTGCATAATGGACGAATCTGAGATATACTCTCCGATGTAGTATTTGAAACTATATAAAAAAGAAGTAAAAAACGTGATACATGTTAATGAATATCAGGAGGTTTCATATGTTTCGTTCGTTGAAAATAGGAGATAAGATTGCAAGACTGCCGATTATCCAGGGAGGCATGGGCGTTGGCGTTAGTTTGTCCGGTCTGGCCGGAGCTGTAGCAAAGGCCGGCGGCGTTGGAATTATTTCGACCGCACAGATTGGATATCGGGAGGATGATTATGAAAAAAATCCGCTGACGGCAAATCTTCGCGCAATCGGAAAAGAAATCAGCAGAGCCAGAGAACTCGCGTCAGGCGGTCTTATTGGCGTAAACATTATGGTAGCTACAAAATGCTATGAACAGTATGTAAAAGCAGCAGCTGAAGCCGGAGCAGACGTGATTATTTCAGGTGCAGGTCTTCCGATGGATCTGCCGGGTATGGTGGAAGGCTACAATACCTGTATTGCCCCGATCGTATCTTCGGTAAAGGCTCTTTCTTTAATCTGCCGCAGATGGCTGAAAAAATATAACCGTTTGCCGGATCTTGTGGTAATTGAAGGGCCTAAGGCAGGAGGTCATCTGGGATTTAAGCAGGAAGAAGCGATGAATCTGACGGTTGAAGAATATCTGACGGAGATCAAGGCAATCATCGCTCAGGTACGCAGCTACGAAAAACAGTATGAAAAACAGATTCCGGTTGCGGTGGCAGGAGGAATCTGTGAAAAAGCAGATGCAGACCGCTATTTTGAAGCCGGAGCGGATGCGGTTCAGGTTGCTTCCCGCTTTGTCACGACTTACGAATGCGATGCGCATGAAAATTTTAAAAAATGTTATCTGGATGCAAAAAAAGAGGATATTGTGATTGTAAAAAGTCCTGTAGGAATGCCGGGAAGAGCAATCTGCAATCCATTTATCAAGGCATCACAGGCCGGAGAAACGACAGCTCTGGGACGCTGTTACCAGTGTCTGCAGAAATGCAACAGACCGGATATTCCGTACTGTATTTCAAAGGCTCTGACTGCTTCCGTTAAAGGAGATACGGACCATGGACTTGTATTCTGCGGTGCAAATGCTTATAAACAGAACAAGATGCAGCATGTTTCGGAAGTAATTGAAGAACTGCTTCCCGAGAAAGA
>JAUNPP010000108.1 GCA_030536685.1 Lachnospiraceae bacterium | reverse complement strand
GAAGAAAGAGTCTGAAACTGTTCGTTTCGAAGAAAGAGTCTGAATCGGCAGCGGAAGAAAAGAAGTATATTACGATAGAAGGATAATGTGGAAATACAGGTGAGCGGGGGAGCAGAGATTGTTCCTCCGCTTTTGTACTATGGGAAGGAGTGTAAGGCATGAAAAAAGATTATTATGAAGTATTGGGTGTCAGCAGGACAGCAGATGCTTCGGCAATAAAAAAAGCATACCGGAAGCTGGCCAAAAAGTATCATCCTGACAGCAATGAGGGAAATGCGTATGCTGCGGAAAAATTTAAAGAGGTCAATAAAGCCTATGATATTCTGAGCGATGAGAAAAAAAGAAAGTTATATGATCAATATGGAGATGCTGCATTTGATGGAACTGCGTTTGATGAAACAGCAGGAGGATTTACAGGAACGAAAAACGGTGGTTTCGGAAATGGCGCTTACCGTGCCTACAGTAATCCGAATGGCAGCTTCCATGAATATCATTTTGAAGGCGGAGAGGATATGGATGACATTCTGAAGAATATTTTCGGTGGCGCCGGAACATTTCACGGAAGAACATCCGGAGGCTTTCAAAATAGCAGATTTAGCGGAACACATTTTGACCGGGGCTTTTTTGAAAATGGTTCGGACATTCAGAGCGAAATAGAAGTCAGCTTCGATGATGCGGCATTTGGAGGGAAAAAGCGGATTCAGCTGCAGGATGAGCATGGACAGGTACAGTCCTTGGAAGTAAATATTCCGGCAGGTATTGAAGACGGTAAAGTTATCCGATTAAAAGGAAAGGGGGCGCCTGGAAGAAACGGCGGAGAAGCAGGAGACCTGTTTTTGAAGGTAAAGGTACATGATAAACCGGGCTTTAGAAGAGAAGGTCAGGACGTATATACGACAGTGACGGTTCCGTTTGCTGCGGCAGCACTTGGAGGAGAAGCAAAGATTGCAACCATTTACGGTGATGTTGTCTGCAGGATCAAAGCAGGAACACAATCCGGAAGCAAAATCCGGTTAAAAGGAAAAGGAATTGCAGTAATGGGAAATCCATCTGTTCGCGGAAATCAGTATGTAACGGTGGAAGTCGCGGTTCCTGAGAATCTGAGCCCGGAAGCCCGGCAGAAGTTAAGGGAATTTGAACAACTTTGCAGTGGGACAGGCAGCAGAGCCTGCTGATAGCGGATTCTTATCATTCTGCAGGGAATCGTGAAACAGGCAGAATCCATTATTGCTAAAAGTGACAAATGTTGTAAAAGATTGTGAAAGGATGATGAGATATGAAAGCCTATGATAAAGAAAACAGATTTTGGAATGAGGTATATTCTGAATGTCAGCCGGTGGATTTAAGGAAAATAAATTTAACAGTAGAGCCGGGATTTGATGGCGTTTTGCATGAATTTGGAGAAAAGACCAGTCGTGTATTGGATTTTGGATGCGGTACAGGCGATATTATTTTTCAGTATATACAGGATTTTCCGGAGAAAAAAGGGGTTGGAATCGACGAGGCAGAAAAAGGGATTGCATTTGCAAAAGAAACTGCAAAACTGAGTCAATACAAGAAACTGCATTTCTTTACCGGAAACAGCGAGATGCTGAGTGCTTTCGAAGATGGAGAATTTGATGGGATCATTTTGTCCAATGTTTTGGATGTGATGCCGGAGCAGGTGGATGAAACGGTGTTAGAAAGACTGAACCGTGTGTTGGCACCAGGTGGATATTGGTTCATAAAACTGAATCCATATTATACAGCAAAAGAGCTTCGAAAACTCGATTATGAAAGAGAAGGCAGGCATTTGTATGAGGAAGACGGGATTCTCCGTTTGCATCAGGAGACGACGAACCATTGGAAAAAAATATTTGAATCTTATGGAAAGATCGAGCGCTATATGGAGTTTGTCTATCCCTGGCAGGAAGGATTAAACAGACTTTTTCTGGTAAAAAAGGAATAATAATGACGGTGAAGTATAAAATTTCTCTCTGATATATTGATTCGCCACAAAAAAAGTGGTATTTTTTTAGCTGCGGGATTTATCCTGTAGGATTAATCCTGTAAGTTTAATATAGGGAGAGTGTGAAATTGAAGAACAATAAATATGAAATTGACATGTGCAATGGTTCGATTATGGACAAGCTGATTTCTTTTTCGCTTCCTCTGATGCTGTCCGGTGTTCTGCAGCTGATGTTTAATGCCGTTGATATTATTGTGGTGGGAAGATTTAGTGGAAGTCAGGCGCTTGCGGCAGTTGGCTCAACAACCGCGCTGATCAATATATTTACGAACCTTTTTATTGGAATTTCACTGGGAGCAAATGTTCTGGCAGCGCGGTATTATGCGGTCGGCCGTGCAAAGGAGATGTCGGAGACCGTACATACTTCGATCGCGCTGGCGCTGGTAAGCGGCGTGATCATGGCAGTTGTCGGAGTGGTTTTTTCAAAAACAACGCTGGCGCTGATGGGAACGCCGTCGGATGTAATCGGTCAGTCGACTCTTTACATGCGGATTTATTTTCTGGGAATGCCGTTTTTTATGATATATAACTATGGAGCGGCAATTTTAAGAGCTGTCGGAGATACGAAGAGACCATTGATGTTTCTGGTGATTTCCGGTCTTGTCAATGTAGTATTAAATATGGTACTGGTTATTATTTTTAAACTTGGTGTGGCGGGCGTTGCAATCGGCACGGTGGTTTCGCAGCTGATTTCGTGCGTTTTACTGCTGCGCTGTCTTTATCTTTCGAAGGAAAGCTATCAGCTTCGTTTCTCAAAACTCAAGATCAAAGCAGCATATTTAAAACCGATTTTTCAGGTGGGCATTCCGTCGGGAATCCAGAGCACGGTAATCAATTTTTCCAACGTGCTGCTGCAGTCTTCCGTCAATTCCTTCGGTTCCACAGCAATGGCGGGATATACGGCAGCAAACAATATTCTTGGATTTCTGTATGCTGCGGTAAATGCTGTTACGCAGGCCTGTATGAGTTTTACAAGCCAGAATTACGGTGTGAGAAAATTCAAACGTATGGATCGGGTGCTGAGGGATTGTCTGGTTCTGACAATTGGCGTATCAGGCGTACTCGGCACAGGCTCGTACCTCATCGGAACGCAGATCATGCAGATCTATACACAGGATCCTGCTGTAATTGCCTGTGGTCTGGAAATTATATCGATCACTACGATTCCCTACTTCCTCTGCGGCGTGATGGATCTGTTTCCCGGCGCTCTGCGCGGAATGGGATATTCAGCTGCACCGATGATCTTATCGATAATCGGAACGGTCGGAACCAGAATCTTCTGGATCTTTGTGCTTTTCCCGCAGCACAGATCGCTGTATTTTTTGTTTATTTCCTATCCCGGTTCCTGGATTTTTACCATTGTAATGCAGGCAGTCTGTTTCTGGTTCGTGCGAAGAAAGATGCTGGCCATGGCAGTCTGATATAAAACGTACAGTCTGGAAAACAGATGATCTGAACAATAAGCGGATTTTACTGTTTTCCGGGCTTTTTTATTGGTTTTCTGAGATGTTTTTATATTATTTTTCCGGGGATTTTTAATGGTTTCGATAATCTTTGCGTACCTGTGTTGGTGTAGCGTTAAAATGCTGAAAAAACATTCGTCGGAATAATTTATAGTTTACAAATCCATGCCGTTCCAGAATATCATGTATGGTATCATTTGTTGAAATGATATCCTGATAAATGTGAGAAAGCCGCAATTCATTCTGATATTCCAAAAATGTAACTCCCATATTCTTTTTGAAAAATCTGCAGAAATAACCTGTCTGAAGACAGGCAATATCAGCAATTTCATCCAACGAGATCGAATGTTTATAATTTTGTGTAATATAGTCTAAAATAGTGTTCAGACGTTCCAGATCTTTTGTGCGCTGTTTTGAGTCAGAGTGAAATACTTTTATGCTGAAATTATGCAGCAGCTGAAAGAGTAATTCAAACAGAAGGCTGTTAAAGCGAAGCAGAAATCCCTCAGGTTTGATATCATTGGTAATTTGCATTTGAATAAGAGTGTTTTTGAAAATCTCCAGTTTTGTCTGACGAATGGGATCTGTCGGGTTTTTATCCAGTACAAAAAGAAGCTGTTGAATATTCGGAAGATAAAGTCTTGCAAATTCAATAGGGATTTGCAGTAAAATAGCTTTGTTTAGGCTGGTACACCGGGTAGAATGTACAATGTTGGCGTTGATCAGAATACAGTCCCCCTGGGAATAATGCGTTGTCTGATTTTCGACCGTAACGTCCAGCGTTCCTTCTAACAGGTAAATGATTTCAATTGCACGGTGCAGGTGAGAGGGGATGTAACTGCCGGGGTCAACGGAGGTTCGAAACATTACCTTGGTAGTCTGGGGAACATCAATAATTTCATATATCATAGATACGGCACTCCTTTTATTATCTTAAAACGATTCCACAACCAGTCTTTTATTTTATTATATCAATTTTCGGATTACAGCACAATAAGAGAATATTGACCTATATTTTAGGAATTTTGAAGCCTATATTAAAATAAAGTCATCTGTTAATATATTACATGTAAGGCGCACGAACAAAAGGAAAAATAAAGACGATATCGACCTGTTTTTCAAAATTGGAGCAAACTAAAAATCAAAGTAAGGAATAAAATTAAAAACAAAGTGAGGAAACAAGATGGAAAAGAAGAGCAAATTGACCTTTAGAAAACTCGTGGAGCGTTTTTCCTATGGATGCGGGGATTTTGGATGTAACATTATTTATACGGCGATGTCGGCATTTCTGCTGTTCTATTATACCGATTATGCAGGGGTCAGTTCACTGGCAGTTGGAACGATTATGATGGTTTCCAGAATTTTCGATGGTGTCAGCGATATTATTATGGGTGTGATTGTAGACCGTACAAAGTCAAAATTTGGTAAAGCAAGACCGTGGATGCTCAGAATGTGTATTCCGTTTGCAGTTTCAGGAATTCTTCTGTTTTCAGTTCCTGCTTCCTGGGCTGCAGCGCCTAAATTAGTATATGTATTTATTACGTATAACCTTGTTTCTACGGTGATTTATACAGCAATCAACGTACCTTATTCAGCGCTGAATGCGCTGATGACGCAGGATCCGTATGAGCGTTCTGTATTAAGTATTTTCAGAAACCTTCTTGCAACAGCAGGAACACTGCTGATCAATACCTTCACACTGCCTTTGGTAGAGTTTTTCGGAGATAATGCAGCCGCATGGACGAAAACCTTCTGTGTATTTGGACTTTTATCAATCGCAGCATTTTTATTTACATTCTTTGGTACAAAAGAACGTGTAAAAGCAGCAGGTTCAGAAGCTAAATCAGAAGAAGTAAAAGATGTACCTTTTAAAGAAGGTGTGAAAGCGCTGTTTAAAAATAAATACTGGATCATGATGACAGGGATGCTTGCATTATTCTTCTTAATGTATTCTGTAAATGGCGGTGCAACAGTATTTTATGCAAAAGATATTTTAGGAAATAAGGATTTAGTAGGTACGATCAACGGTATTTTCAATATTGTTCAGATTTGCGGAATGTTTTTTATTGCAATGCTGGTAAAGCGTTTTGGAAAAAGAAATGTATTTGCACTGGGTCTTGTGCTTGATATTATCGGAATGTTGATTCTGAATTTCTCCGGCGGAGCAATGGCACTTATTATCGTATCAAGTGTTGTTCGTGGTATTGGAAATGCGTGTGGCGGAGCGACTATGTGGGCAATGGTTTCCGATACAATTGATTACGGTGAATGGAAAACCGGATATCGTACAGAAGGTCTTGTAAACAGTGCGTGCAGCTTCGGCTACAAAATCGGAAATGGAATTGGTTCTGCTTTATTAGGTCTTATTCTGGAAATTGGCGGTTATGTTGGAACTGCTGCAGTACAGACTGCATCTGCACTTGTATCCATTAAGATCTGTTTCGTATGGATTCCCATTATCATCTATGTACTTGGTCTGGTAATTATGAAATTCTATCATCTGGATCAGGAATTTGACGGAATTATAGCAGATTTAAAGAAACGTGCCAAGAACTGATCAGGAACAACCGCTTATGTGAAGGAGGAACAGAGATGTACATTAAGGGCGTAAATTTAGGAAACTGGCTTGTACTGGAAAAATGGATGAGTCCGGCGTTATTTGATGGAACGACTGCTGAAGATGAATACTACCTTCCGCGTCAGTTATCAAGAGAGGTATATGAGGCGCGGATTAAAATTCACCGCGCGGAATATATTACAGAGCGTGATTTTACAGCAATCAGAGCAATGGGGATGGATACGGTTCGTATTCCGGTGCCGTACTTTATTTTCGGTGACAGAGAGCCATTTATCGGATGTATTGAAGAACTGGATAAAGCTTTTAACTGGGCAGAAAAATATCAGCTTCAGATTTTAATAGATCTGCATACAGCTCCTGAGGGCCAGAATGGTTTTGATAACGGAGGAATCTGCGGCGTATGTAAGTGGTCAAAAAATCCCGAAGAGGTAGAGTTTGTTCTGACAGTGCTGGAAAGACTTGCAGAACGCTATGGAAAAAGGGATGGTCTCTGGGGGATTGAGGTTCTGAATGAGCCAATTACCGAAAGAATGTGGGAAATTTTTGATGTTCCAAACCGCTATCCGGCAGCAGATAAGGCGATGGCGGAGGGATCTGGTCCGAATACATTGGAATTTCTGAGAGATTTTTATCAGAATGCATATGACAGAATCAGAAAACATATGCCAAAAGAGAAATATGTCGTGATCCATGATGCATTTGAACTGATGTCATGGAAAGACTTTATGAGAGAAGAAAAATATGTAAATGTTGTTTTGGATACACATCAGTATCTGATGCTTGCGGAGGCAGAAGGCTGTGAACAGAATACAGAGGCTTATAAAGCGTATGTAAAAAAACATTACGAAAAGCAGGTGGAAGAAATGCAGCAGTATTTCCCTGTTATCTGCGGAGAATGGTGTTTGTTTAACTCCTTTGCCTGCGGCTGTGATACAAAAGGCGGGCAGAGTGTATTGAACGGAGTGGATGGTAAAAGTGAAGAAGTTCTGGATGACAACCGAAAAAAAGAAATTTATAAGGCGGTTGCAGAAGCACAGCTTGCTGCGTGGAGAAAAGGAAGCGGTTATTTCTATTGGAGTTATAAGCTGCTGACAGACACGGTCAATACTCCGGGCTGGATTGGCTGGGATAGCTGGGACTTTGGACGGTGTGTAGATTTTGGCTGGTTTGCGGATGAATACGAAACACAGAAATAGTAAAGGGATAGAAAGGAAAAAAGATATGATTCAGAATCCAATTCTTCCGGGATTTAATCCGGATCCGTGTATTTGCAGAAAAGGCGATGACTATTATATGGTAGTTTCTACTTTTGAGTGGTTTCCGGGACTTCCGGTATATCATTCTAAAGATTTGAAAAACTGGGAACTGTATACGCATGTACTTACGGATGATGAGAAAGTTGACTTAAAGAAACTTCCGAGTGCAAAGGGAATCTGGGCGCCCTGTCTGACATATTGTGAGGAGGAAGAGCTCTTCTATGTGGTGTATGGTGTCATGAATTCCATGAATGCGAGATACTTTGATGTAGATAATTTTCTGATTACTGCAAAGGATATCAGAGGTCCCTGGAGCGAGCCGGTATACCTTCATTCTTCCGGATTTGATGCGTCTATGTTTCATGATGATGACGGGAAAAAATATGTGGTTTCTCTGGAATGGGAAACAAGAGAAGGATATGAGAAACCGGGATTTATCTGTATTGCAGAGTATGATCCCAGGAAAAAAGAAATTATCGGATATCCGAAGAAAATGTGGACCGGAGGGACGGACCGAGGATGCATCGAGGCACCGCATCTGACAAAACGAAACGGATATTATTACATTATGTGTGCGGAAGGCGGTACAGGCTACAATCACTGCGTTACCATGGGACGTTCTCAAAATGTCTGGGGACCTTACGAGAAAGATCCAATGAATCCGATTGTAACAAGTGTACCCGGAGAATCGAATGAACGCCATGATCCGGACCATCTGAAACCGAAATATTTTAATCCTGAGACTGTTCTGCAAAAGGCAGGGCATGGAAGCTATGTGGAACTTCCGACAGGAGAAGTTTATCTGGTACATCATTGCGCAAGACCGTTTGTGCCGGAGCTGCGTTGTACGCTTGGACGGGAAACTGCAATTCAGAAAATGAAATGGACAGAAGATGGATGGCTTCGTATGGCGGACGGAAGCAACCTTGCAAAATCAGAGGTGCAGGAAAGTAGTCTTTCGGAGGTTCTTATGCAGAAAACACCTGATTTTGATGATTTTAATGATGATGAGCTTGGAAATTTCTATTATGCACCCAGAATTATGCCGCAGCGGTTTGCGGATGTGAAAGCCAGAAAAGGTTATGTCCGGATTCGGGGACAGGAATCGAGAACATCTTTAAATAAAGTAAGTATTCTGGCAAGAAAGCTGACAAGTGTGTATGCCAGAATTACAACAAAAATGGAATTTGTACCGGAAATTCATCAGCATAGTGCAGGTTTGATTCTGTATTACGATAACATGAATTACATTAATCTGAGAAAATATTACAGTGAGACATTTGGACAGAGTGCGATTTCCATTATTCAGCTGGAAAATGGAGAAAAAACGGAATTTTTAAATACAAGAATGCCGGTGGAGGATATTCCGATTTATTTCCGATTGAATATTCAGGGAAGAAAGGCATGGTTTGAGTGGAGTTATAATGGAACCTCGTATGAGCAGATTGGAAGAGTCTTTGATACAACAAAATTCTCAGATGAATATTGTAAATACGGTGAATTTACAGGAACAATGGTAGGACTGACCTGTGCAGACAGAGTAAAACATAAACATTACGCTGACTTTGATTTCTTTGAATATATTGCGGATGAAAGCAGAAATGTGGAATAAAGTGCTGGATATAAAAATGAAAAAATTACTTTGGATGCTTGTGGGAGTTTTTCTGCTTGGATTTGGCGGAGCTATGCTCCGTCTGTCCGGCCTCGGAACCGATCCGTTTACCTGTATTAATCTTGGAATCAGTGAAACTGCCGGTATTTTATATGGTACAAGTACGATCCTCTTTAATATTGTTTTATTGATACCAATATTCTTCTGGTACAGAAAAGGAATCGGTATTGGAATGTTTGTAAATATGACGGCATTGGGGTATATTTCTGATTTCTGTGTATATATGTGGGGGAAAATCGGGTTAACTAAAACTATAATGGCAGATATGATGTTCCTGAGGTTTGTTTTTTTAATAGCAGGGATTTTAATTTTCTGTCTGGGAATTGCGTTTTATATGGAAGCGGATTTGGGGGTTGCTCCCTATGATGCGCTTGGGCAGATGGTGGAAATGTGGACAAAAGGAAAAGTGAAATTTTCCGCAGCCCGTGTTGTGATGGATGTTGTGTGTGTCACAGCTGGATTTTGTCTGGGAAGCACAGTAGGAATTGCCACGTTGGTGACCGCATTTTTTACAGGGCCTGTTGTAACATTTTATCGCAGAAAGTTAGTAGTATTTATCGGCGGCAGCATTTTTCAGTAAAAAACATTGCCTTTGCTTAAACTATAGCTATTACTTAAAACGGAGGGAGGATTAGAAATCCCCTCTCCGTTTTGTGTAAGTATTATGCTCTTTTATACATTTTCAGTCTGTGCCTACCATGTAAGCTCAAGATACATATCCTTGTACTGTTTTGCTGCATAGTCCCAGGAAACGTTTTTATCCATATCTCTCTGAACCATTTCATCCCAGCACCAGCGGTTTGTAAAGTACAGTGTTTTAGCTCTGTTGATAGCATCCAGCAGAAGACCTGCATCATAATGATTAAATGTAAAGCCATTTCCTGAATTGTAGAACATGTTATAGGGTTCTACGGTGTCTTTTAATCCGCCTGTTTCACGAACAATCGGAACAGTACCATAATGCATGGCAATTAACTGGGTCAGACCGCAGGGCTCAAACTGAGAAGGTACTAACAATGCATCTGCGCCGGCATAAATTCTGTGTGCTCTTGTTTCATCATACATGATGTTGGAGCATACATTTCCTTTATAGGCGTTTTCGTAGTATCTGAAGGAGTCTTCGTACATGGAATCACCGGTTCCCAGTACAACAAGCTGGGTGTTTTCATCCATGATCTGCGGAATAATGGAGTTCAGCAGATCCAGACCCTTCTGATTGGTCAGTCTGGAAATGAGTCCGATCACAAACTTGTGGTCATCCGGTACCAGTCCCAGTTCTTCCTGAAGTCTGCGTTTGTTTTCTCTCTTCTTATCCAGAACATTTGTAATATCGTAGTTTTCGTAGATTCTGGCATCAGTTGCGGTATTCCAGATATCGTAATCAATACCGTTGACAATACCTCTTAATTTACCGGAGTGGTATCTCAGGTGTGCATCAAGCTTTTCGCCATAGTAAGCAGTCTGGATTTCTCCTGCATAAGTATTGCTGACCGTGGTGATCATATTGCAGTATGTCAGTCCGCCCTTTAACATATTGGCGTCTTCGTAGCCCTGCTTCAGAGCATCCTTGTTAAATACATAATCCGGCAGACCAGACCAGTAACGGATGGTCGGGATATTGTAAATACCCTGGAAACGAAGATTATGGATTGTCAGAATCGTTTTTGCAGAGGTAAGCGGCGTATCTTCAAATAATGTTCTCAGATACACAGGAACAAGGGCTGCCTGCCAGTCATGGCAGTGAATGATGTTCGGAATCCAGTTCATATAATTCAGGGCAGCAAGAGCAGCCTTTGCAAAATAGCAGTATTTCGGAATATCATCGATCAGATTGGTGTAAGGATTTCCGGTGCCGAAAAATTCGTCATTGTCAATGAAATCGTAAACAACTCCATCCCAGACATATTCCATAATTCCTACATAGTAGGATCTGCCGTCAGCGCACAGATCCATATGGAATGCACCGCGGTAAATCATCTTTTCCTGATATTCCCAGGGGATACATTTGTAACGGGGTAAAATAACCTTAACATCACAGTTCTGTTTTACCAGAGCTTTGGGAAGCGCATACATAACGTCACCCAGACCACCGGTTTTTACAAACGGATAGCATTCAGAGCCGATAAAGGCAATACTTCTTCTGGGGGTTGTGTATACCTCTGCTTTAGGTTCTTCCATAACAGGTTCCTCCGCTTTAGGTTCTTCTGCAGCAGGTTCCGCTGCT
>JAUNPP010000107.1 GCA_030536685.1 Lachnospiraceae bacterium | reverse complement strand
AGCTTATTCAAATAGTATTTTATCCTGTCTACTTTCCAATCCAGCTCCATTGCCATTTCTTTTTGAGTCATAAACGGATTATTCCTGATCAACTCAAGCACTGCCTTATCCTCCTCAGAAAGAGCAGTTTGGGTAATTTTTGTGTCATCATGGGTAGCTTGGGTAGTACCTTGGGTAGCTTGGGTAGTACCTTGGGTAGTGTTTTTGGTCGGGTCAACTACACCGTGCTGGTCAAATTCCATTGTTCTGCGGTACAAATTCACTCTAAAATCACTCTCCAGATCAATCAGTTCCGGTTCTGGCAGACCATAGGCTTTTGCTTCATCGTACATCTTCGGAATACCGCTGCCCCATGCTTCGATTAAATTCATATAGGCAAACGCCTCTGCAATCGCCTTGTTACGAACCTTTGACAATCCGGTTTTCATCTTCTCAATCGTCAAGTCATGGTCTAACATTCCCGGAGAAGTCACCTCCAGGCGATCATCAAACAGCGCAACCTGAATCTTATCAGGTGAAAGATAGCTTCTGTGACAGACGGCATTGGTAATAATCTCTCGAATAGTACGAATCGGCAGCTCATAAATATCCTGTCTTGCAAGTCCGTCAATTCTTGCTCCAAGATTGATATGCTCCAGAACAAACGCATAAGCGGATTCAATCTGCTCATCAATACTGCCTTTAAATTCTTTGCGGGTAATAAAGATATTTCTCACTGTTCCCTTAAAAACAGCACATTGAATGGTTGCTCCAGAATACTCGTCCATTCTTCCGTCTAGCAACTGATAACCATTGCTCGCAAAGCATTTCCCGTTTTCTTCCAAAACCAGCTTATAAGAAAGAAGCTGATTTTTCCCTATTTTCTTTAAAGATGCTTTATCTGCATCCGAATTGCATAGCTCCTGAGCATGATGATACAGTCTGTCGCAAAACTGCTCTATTTCCTGTTCTGAAAGTTCTCGTTCCACCCTCTGCTGGTCAAAACTGCGATTTCCTGCATCCAAAATCATTTCCTGAATCTGGTATCTGGCAGCTTTTCTGGTTGTCCCGGCTACTCTTAAATAAACACCATCCAACATTCCCTGACTTTTCAGGCAGTATGGACGCTGCATACCAGATGGAACATCCACGACGATGATATATTTTCCATCAACGTCCTGAATACCAACACTCGGTGTAATCTTCGGATCGCAGCTATCATAAATTGCATTCGTGATTGCATCCATCTTCCGAAAAACTTCTTCTTTCGTAAAACCGATGACATTCCAAGTATCGTTTTCTACGCCGAAAACAATTCGACCACCGGAACCATTAGCAAAAGCCACCACAGTTTTCATATATTTTTCACTTTTCGCCGGAATATCTTCTTTAAACTCCAGATTATCCGACTCACCAGCAAAAATTTCTTCGATTGTCATGTAATCACCCTTTCTTTAACAGTAAAACACTAATAGATGTAAAATTTGTAAAATTCGTTAACTATAAATCACTTATTGCCGCATTGAGTTTCTGTAGATAGAAAGCTGGCACCGAATAAGATTTAAGCGAATCCAACTGAAAAACATAATCATTTTCAATATGATTTGTTTCATTTAAAACGGTCTTCTCTTCCAGAACACGCAGCAAAAATATGTTCTGCAAAGTACTTTGCCCATGACTTATCGAGAAATCTTTTTTTCAATCGGTCAGGTTGTTAAAGGAATACAAAAGGGATAACTGCTGCTCATCCGAGTTGTTAAGGACAAATGACATGTGAAAACCTCCATCCGTAATATCTGCTTCTATTATAACAGATATTATACAAAGATGCTTTCTTTTACAACAATATTTCAATATTCAATTTTCAACAGGATACTCTTTTTGACGAATCCTGGCCAGTATCGTGACTGCTTTTCACTGATGCTTTCATAATTGTTGAAAACTTTTGTTGTCAAAGTTCAGTTCTTGACTACGAGTTTTATTTTCGTAGCAAAATGCAAATATTTCAGAAAAAAAGCTGTACCTTTTGACGCTCAAATCATCAAATGGATCAAGTCTCGCTAACTTAACCAAAAAACAGCAGAACCGCTAAAATACAAGTCTCGTAAAGAACATTTTTCAGTTCTTGGAGAAACTTCGCATTTTAGCGGTTCTGCGTCCCTTGGACTTCTGCACACCCGTGCACTCTGCTATTCCGCGTCCGTCGGACTCCAACTCCTGCACAATCTGCTATTCTGCATCTGCCGGGCTCTTATACAGTCTATTTCCCTATCTCCGTTGGACTCCAACCCCTGTGAGCAGTTTCCTACAGTTTAATAAAGGATGCGGATGCTGCGGGAACCGTGAGTGTTCCGTTTTTGAGAACGGCTGCTCCATTGTTGGAATAAATCACTTCTTTTCCGTCTCCGGCTGCGATTTCACAGGTGACCTCTTTGTCGGAGGGGTTTACTGCGATCAGAATTTCTTCGTCTTTGCCGCTTCTCTTATATACCAGCGGATATGCGTCTTTTTCTGCATATAAAAATTCCAGAGGCGCGCTGCTCTGCAGTGCTTCGTGCTCCTTGCGGATTGCGATCAGCTTTTTGATTTCGTCGTACAGAGAATTTCTGCCTTCGAGCGCATCCTGTACGGTCGGGCGGTTTTCTGACGGGTCGAGAGAAATATAAAGGTCTTCCGGTTCAGCGCTGGAGAATCCCGCATTGGCTGAGTGATCCCACTGCATCGGGCTTCTTGCGCCGGTACGATGGTAGCCGCCTTCCACGCTCGGCAGATCTGCAAGATAATTCATGCCGATTTCATCGCCGTAATAGATAAACGGTGCGCCGGGGACGGACATCAGGAAAGCAAATGCAATCTTTACTTCCTCGTCATCCAGTTTTTCTTTAATTCGGGGCATATCATGGTTGCCGGAAGGAATACAGATCAGTCCTTCTCTGTTGGTTGCTTCATAGTTGGCCTTGTAGGTATCTACAAATACGGAAATATCGCCTTTTCCTCTTCTTGAGAAATAGGGTTCTTCCACACGGAACAGATCCAGATAGTGAGAAGGGCCAAAATGAAGCAGGAAATCCATATGGAAGCCGCCTCTTAAAGAACGGCCGGGATTTCCCCATTCGGAAAGCAGAGCGCAGTCCGGAAATTCTTCATCCATGAATTTGCGGAAATCCTGCCATAACCGGATCGTGCCTTCCTGTCCTTCGTCATTTTTAACCAGAGAGCCTGCCATATCTACACGGAAACCGTCGCATCCCATGGACATCCAGAATCTCATAACATCCTTCATGGCCTCTCTTGTTGCCATCGGACCGGGCGCATCCATCGGCTGCATCCAATCCTGGGTACATTTGGCATAGCCGTAATTTAACGCCGGCTGGATTGAGAAAAAGTTTACCGCGCAGCAGCCGTTTCTTTCATAAAAACCTCTGATGCTGCCCTTAATACTTTCATCTGCGCCGAAATCATCCCAGATATCATTGTTCCATACATAACGGTCGGTGTATTCATTGCGGGCCGCCTTGCAGGATTCCTTAAACCACTTATGCTCGATTGAAGTGTGGCCGGGAACCAGATCCAGAATCACACGGATTCCGCGGGCATGAGCTTCCTCAAACAGCTCCTTTAAGTCTTCATTTGTGCCGTATCTGGGCGCTACCTTTTTGTAGTTTGACACATCGTATCCGGCATCATAAAACGGAGATTCAAAGCACGGATTCAGCCAGATTCCGTCACAGCCCAGTTCTTTGATATAATCCAGTTTTCTGATAATTCCCTGTATATCCCCGATACCATCCGCATTGGTATCTAAAAAAGACTGAGGGTAGATTTCATAAAATACGATGTTTTCCAACCATTTAGGCATTGACATAATATATCCTCCTTTCAGGACAATCGTTACGGTTACAGATAAATCTGTACCTTCAGTTCCTCTTACAGATTTACCTGTACCTTCAGTTTCTTCTGACCTTTTACTTCTACGGTTTTGTCTGCTTTTACTGTAAATGTTGTGTAATTTGCAGGGTTTTCGTAATCTCTTCCGTAGCCGTCGTCATCATACCATTCGTAGGAGGCTTCTTCTGTTACATAGCCTAACAGCTCCAGATCGGTGAAATCTGTGTCCGCTACATTTTCTCCGCCTTTTGACAGAGGCAGGATATGGTTGGGACGGATAAAGATCACAACCTCATCCAGCGCGATCGGTACATAGTGATGACCTGCGGGAAGGATTTCCTCGGTACGCTCTGTCAGACTTCTGAATTTCACCATCTTCATGGTTTCGGGCAGAT
Source organism: Lachnospiraceae bacterium (assembly GCA_030536685.1). Taxonomy (GTDB): domain Bacteria; phylum Bacillota; class Clostridia; order Lachnospirales; family Lachnospiraceae; genus TWA4. The sequence continues at coordinate 6,968 of JAUNPP010000107.1, read as the reverse complement.
ATACATAACGTCCTTCTGCGTTCTGCTCATAAACCGGCGCAACCATAATACTGTCGCCCAGAAGCAGCTGATCCTCTACTTTGGCAGCAAACGCATCATTTTCGTAATCAAATCCCAGCGGTTTCATGTACATCTCGCCTCTGAGCGCTGATTTCATATATTCACTGTAAATGTACGGCAGCAGACCATAGCGCAGGCCGATGATCTTCTTCATTGCTTCCATAGCGCCGAACTGATAAGCCTCCTGTCTTCTGGTTCCCAGAGCAGAATGATTTCTCATAAGAGGTGTGAAAATGCCAAATTCCAGCCAGCGCAGCATCAGATCTTCTGTGGTATCCGCGCCAAATCCGCCAAGATCTGCGCCGGTGTATAAAAAGCCTATCATGTTCAGAGAGGGCATCATGCTCATATTCAGTTTCAGATGCGACCACCAGGAAAGGTTATCGCCCTGCCAGATTCCGCCGTAGCGGTGCATGCCGGGATAAGAAGAACGGGAATACATCAGAACACGTTTTTCAGGTTCCAGTTCTTCAAAGGTTTCTCCTGCCGCGCGGGTCATATTGTAGCCAAACAGGTTGTGAACCTTGTCATGGCATACCATGGTGCCTTTTCCATCCACATTGTGATAGAAGCTCTTGTAATCTTCGGGATTATTGGAAAGAGTGCTGACAATTTCTCTGAACTCGTCAAAATGAACCATATCCATATTGTCGCTGTCAACTGCCTTTGCTGTTTCCATTGCCTTTTTAATGCGCTTTGCGGAATAGAAAATTGCAGGCTCATTCATATCATTCCAGAAACCGTCGATTCCCTGATCCATCAGAATTTTATATTTGTGGCCAAACCATTTCCGGGCATCGGGATTGAGCATATCCGGAAAATGAACCAGGCCGGGCCATACGGCGCCTGTGAAGTAGCTGCCATCTGCTTCCTTACAGAAATAGCCTTTTTCCACGCCTTCTTCATAGACATCGTAGCCTTCTTCAATCTTAACACCGGCATCAATAATCGGTACCAGATGGATATTTTCTTCCTTCATCTCCTGCACAAAGTCAGCAAAATCAGGGAAAGTTTCCTTATTGATGGTAAAGTCCTTGTAGCGCTCCATATAATCGATATCCAGATAAACACTGTCAAGAGGAATATGATTTTCGCGATGCTTCTTTACAACCTCACGCACTTCGTCAGCCGTCATATAGCTCCAGCGGCTCTGACCGTAACCAAATGCCCACTTAGGTGCGATATAACTGCGTCCGATCATCTGACGGAGGCCTTTCACGATATCATTCAGGCTCTCGCCTTCCAGAATATACAGATCCAGATCCATCTCTTCCGCTGTAATGGTAAGGGTATTGCGTTCCGTATATCCAATATCAAAGCTCAGTTTTCCGGGATAATCAATAAACAGACCGAAACGTTCTTTTCCGTCTACAATAATAAAATTGTGAGTGCCGTACAGAGATACCTTGTCCTCTCTGTGATTCGGATCGTCTGTGTTGTTGCTGATATAATGCCAGCCTCTCTTGTTGATACCACGTACATTTTCGCCCAATCCGTAAACCACATCAGAATCACCCATCTGATAAGTAAAGCCGTTCTCTATCTCTGTCACATAGGCAGGCGCGCCCTCTCCCTGTGCAATTTTTTCTGTAACCGCATCTGTAAAAAACGGTTTTCCATAAGTATACTTCGTAATTTTGCATTTCTGTAATGCCATAACGAACTCTCCTTTCATTCGAGCAAAATTTAAGTATGTTTATTATACTACGTCTTATGCGTTTAAGTCTTGTGTTTATTTGATAAATAATTGTGCTATTATGACTTTTTTACTAAAAATACAGGAAATCATCCAGAAATCGTGACAGACCCGTTTTTTTCTGATACTATAAAACTATTGTATACAGAAATCACCTGCAGAAATCCGGTTCTGACGGTTAAATTGTAAGACTGACAACGAAACTGACAGACTGACAGGAGAAACGCTGAACCGACAACATAACGACAAACTGGCAGAAGAAACATTGGACTGACTGCTAAACTGACAGACTGACAACCAGACCGCTGATCTGACAGCTAAACCCTAAAATCAGCAAAGAAACTACAGTAAAGAACTTACAGTAAAGAAACTACAGTATGAAGGGAGAGCCGACTATGAGTTTACTGCATGACTTAAAAACCGGCAAAAATTTCACAGAACGCGAAGAAACAATTCGCAGCTATATCTTAAACAACCCTGAACGGATTAAAAACATGTCTACCAGAGAGCTGGGGGAAGCCACCTTCTCCAGCCCTGCCTCCATCAGCCGCTTTTGCAAAAAACTGGGCTGCAACAGCTATTCGGATTTCAAGATCCGGTTTTTCGGCGAGCTGAAGCTGACGGATCTGGAATCACAGGATGATAATCTTTCTATTTCCCAGCGTGAAAATGTGGTTACTGCAATTTCCAAAATTACACAAATTAGTAAAAAAGCCCTGGAACAGACAAAAAAAGACATCAATCTGGAACAGATGTCGCGCCTGGGGCAATGGATCAATCAGACGGAGTACATCGATTTCTATGCATATGATATGAATGTCCATCTGGCCAATTACGGCTGCAACAACCTGTTTTACTGTCGGAAAACGGCGCATGTTTACTCCGCCACCAACCTGCAGGAACTTTCCGCACTGAACAGCCGCGGCCGCGATCATCTTGCCATTATCATCAGCCACACCGGCAGAAATTCCCGCCTTGTGGAAGTTCTGCGCACCCTGAAGCACAATAAAGTCAAAACGATCGTTATCACCACCCATATCGACTCCATTATGACCCGGGAAGCAGATGAAGTTCTCTACACATATGGCGATGCCGGAAATCCTTTGTTTGAATTTGAATCTGTCATGTTTTCTACTTCTGTCAAATATCTGCTCGATATTCTTTTCTGCATGACATTTGCAGGAGAATATCAGGACAATTGTCAGCTGAACAAGCAATATGACGAGATTGGAGCAAAAAAGCTCTGGTCACTTTTAGACTGTCTTTAAAAAACTTCCGCTGTTACGGCCACTGCAGTTTGTGCGTAGTATCGTGCTGATTGTACTGCTGTATGCTGCATCGCCGCTGATTGTGCTGTATGCCGTATCGCAGCATATGCCGCATCGCCGCTGATTGTGCTGTATGCTCCATCGTGCCGTATGCTGTATTACGCTGATTGTGCCGTATTACGCTGGTTTGTACAAAATATGAAACACTGTTTCACGTTTTTTTTCATTTCAAAATGAATCTCTGAAACGTCCGGTCAATCACTCTCTGACCTATTGAAATAACGCAGATCAGCCGTTATAGTAAAGACATCAGGAAATTCCTGAGGACGAAAACGATTTCTTTCATCTGGTCTAATGCATAATTTCGGATCCCGCCAGCTGAATGAAATTCCCAGATTCACACCCGATTTTGAAAGGAGATTCAATATGGCTACCAAGGTAAGAGATTATGCAAAACTTGCCAAAGATATTATCGCCACGGTTGGCGGTGAAGAAAACATTGTTAACGCTGCACGCTGCGCAACAAGACTGCGTCTTGTTCTGAAAGAAACCCCCGCAGACGCTCATGACAAAATCGCAGCCATGCCCGGCGTTATCACCGTTGTAGAAACAGGCGGACAGTTTCAGGTTGTTATCGGTACTCATGTAGGTGATGTTTTCGACGTTGTTGTCAAGGAGCTTCATCTGGATGAAAAAGGCGGCGAAATGCCCGAAGCAAAACAGGGTATCTTAAACCGTGTTATTGCTACCATGTCCGCAGTCTTTGCTCCGTTCGTTTACATTTTGGCTGCTGCCGGTATTTTACAGGGTACTTTAATTATTATTACCATGTTTGCCCCTTCTTTTGCAAACACCGGAACCTACTCACTTTTAAGCTTAATGTCATGGACTCCCTTTACATTCCTGCCCGTATTTATCGCTGTAACAGCATCCAAACATTTTAAATGCAATACATTTATCGCTCTGGTTTGCTGCTGCGCGCTGGTAAATCCTGACTTATCCGCTCTTGCAGGCAGAGTTGCTGACGGCGAAGTAATCAAGTTCCTGTTCTTTAAGATTTCAGAAACCACTTATACTTCTTCCGTACTTCCGCCTCTGTTCCTGGTATGGATTTTATCCTATCTGGAAAGATTTGTTTCCAAACGTCTTCCCGACGCACTGAAAGCGCTGTTTACCCCCTTCATCTGCCTGATTGTTATGGTTCCTCTGACCGTTCTGTTGATCGGACCTCTTTCCACTCTGGCAGCTAACGGAATTGCAGGCGGCTACAATGCACTTTATGACTTCGCTCCCGCGCTGGCTGCTGCTGTAATCGGCGGTTTCTGGCAGGTAGTTGTAATCTTCGGCGTTCACTGGGGTATCACACCTGTATGTCTTGCTAACTTTGCAAATAACGGCTTCGATACTTTCCAGGCTTACCAGACAATCGCGGTTATCGCTCAGATGGCTGCTGCCTTCGGTGTATTCATTAAATCCCGCAATAAAGAATTTAAGGGCGTTGCTCTGTCAGCCGGTATCACAGGTATCTTCGGTATTACAGAACCCGCTATCTACGGTGTAACCCTGAGACTGAAAAAACCCTTTATCTGCGGCTGTATTGCCGGTGGAATCGGCGCTGTTGTTGCAAGCTTCTTCCACGCAGTATACTATACCTACGCAGGTCTGCCGGGTATGCTGACTGTTGTAAATGCAATCCGTCCCACAGATTCTATTGCTCCCGTATTCGCCAATGCATTTACAGGTGAAATCATCGGCGCTGTAATCGCTATCATCGGCGCTATCGTACTGGTTCAGTTCATCGGCTTTGACGATCCTGCTTCCGAAACAGATAACGGCATCAGCTCTGATAACTCCAACGCTATCGAAAAAAAGGCTGCTCCCGCTGCCAAAAAAGCTGCTGCTGTAAAAGCTCCCATGAACGGAAAAGTAATGCCCCTTTCAGAAGTTGCCGACGAAGTATTTTCCTCAGGCGCACTTGGAAACGGCGCTGCAATCGAACCCTCTGACAATAAGGTTTACGCTCCCGTTGACGCAGTTGTAGAAAGCATTTTTGATACCAAACACGCAATCGGTCTTACAACTGCCGATGGCATGGAACTGCTGATTCATGTCGGTATCGATACTGTTAAATTAAACGGCGCTCCTTTTACCGTAAAAACCGCTGTTGGCAATCAGGTAAAAGCCGGAGATTTACTGCTTGAATTTGATGCGGAAGCAATCAAAGCCGCAGGATGTCCCCTGACAACACCTGTTATCATCACAAACTCTGATGACTATGAATCCATCGCACTCTGCGCAGATGGCAATGTAGCGCACGGCGATACTATTATAAACGTAAAATAAGATTTTCAATTTTCACAGGAGGTTTTATCATGACAGCAAATCAGAATAAACTACCCGAAAACTTCCTCTGGGGCGGCGCTGTAGCTGCCCATCAGCTGGAAGGCGGCTGGAATAAGGGCGGCAAAGGCCCCAGCGTTTCCGATGTTCTGACAGGCGGCGCGCACGGTGTTGCCAGAAGAATCACCGACGGCGTGATTCCCGGCGAATACTATCCCAACCATGAAGCGATCGATTTCTACGGAAACTACAAAGAAGATATTGCTCTTTTTGCAGAAATGGGCTTCAAATGCTTCCGTACCAGTATCGCATGGACCCGTATCTTCCCCAACGGTGATGAAGCAGAACCGAATGAGGAAGGCCTGAAATTCTATGACGACATGTTCGATGAACTGTTAAAATACGGCATCGAACCGGTTATTACTCTGAGCCATTTTGAAATGCCCTATCATCTGGCAAAAAAATACGGCGGATGGATGAATCGTCAGATCATCGATTTCTTTGTTAAATACGCTGTAACCGTTATGGAACGCTACAAAAACAAGGTAAAATACTGGATGACCTTCAATGAGATCAACAATCAGAGCAACGTAGACAACGATATCTTCGGCTGGACCAACTCCGGTGTAAAATTCTCAGAATATGAGAATAAAAAAGAAGCCATGTATCAGGCAGCACACCACGAACTGATTGCCAGCGCACTGGTTGTTAAAAAGGGACATGAAATCAATCCCGATATGCAGATCGGCTGCATGTGCTCTTTCGTTCCTTTTTATCCTTACTCCTGCAACCCCGATGATGTTATGATGGCGACAGAATGCATGCATGAGCGTTTCCATTTCTCCGACACCCACGTTCGCGGACATTACCCCGCATTCTCCTTAAAGGAATGGGAACGTGAAGGAATCCATATCAAAATGGAACCCGGCGACGACGCAATCCTCGCAGAAGGCAAAGTTGATTATATCGGCTTCAGCTACTACATGACCAATGTAGTAAAATCAGATGTATGCAATGATACATCAGGCAGCACCGACGGCAGCAACCCTCATTCCGTTAAAAACCCTTATGTAAAGGCAAGCGACTGGGGATGGCAGATCGACCCCGTAGGCCTGCGCTACGCCCTGAACACTCTGTACGAACGCTACGAGCTTCCTCTGTTCATCGTAGAAAACGGCTTCGGTGCAATCGATATTCTGAAAGAAGATAAAACCTGTGACGACAGCTACCGCATTGACTATCTGAAAGCACACATCGAAGAAATGAAGAAAGCTGTCATTCTCGATGGCGTCGATCTGATGGGCTATACCCCCTGGGGCTGCATCGACCTGGTTTCTTTCACAACCGGCGAGCTGAAAAAACGCTACGGCTTCATCTACGTTGACAAAAACGATGATGGCACCGGCGACGGAAAACGCTATAAAAAGGAATCCTTCGACTGGTACAAACATGTCATTGAAACTAACGGAGAAGAACTGTAGAACTGTAGATCAGTAGATCAGCTGAAATTTATAAAGCAGAAACACTTAAAGCAGACTTCTTAAATTCATAAAGCAGCAGCTCTTAGGGCAGAACTCTTAGATTCATAAAGCAGCAGCTCTTAG
>JAUNPP010000106.1 GCA_030536685.1 Lachnospiraceae bacterium | reverse complement strand
GTAGTGCTGGTAGTGCTGGTAATGCTGGCGGCGCTGGTAGTGCTGGCAGTATGGAGGATGTCGGGAACGCGGATGGTACAGGGAACAGTTATACCTGGGCGGATACTGCGGAGGCTGAAAAGAGACAGGAGGAGCGTTATAATAACGTAGCGGAGAAACGGGCAGAGGACTGGGAGTCTTTGTTTATTGTGCAGGAAGATCCGTCAGAGGATGAGAAGTCTCATGGAAGAAAGCGCAGGAAGCAAAGCACCGGAAAAGGAATTCTGATAGGAATCCTGATTGTCCTGATTCCGTTGTTTACATTTATCGGTGTGGGAGCGTTTATGCTGAAATCCAGCCAGAGCCATATCGCAATCGTATCAGGCAAGGGATTTGATCTGACAGAGATCGAGGCGAAGCTGGGGATGATCCGTCAGGTGATTGGCTCTGCTTTTTTATTTGATTATGATGATGATGCATTAAAAGAGAAGATTTATGCCGGTTATGTTGAGGGACTTGGAGATCCTTACAGCTGTTATTATACAGCAGAGGAGTATAAGGCGATGTCTGAGACAACGCAGGGAACTTATTATGGGATTGGTGTGATGATTTCTCAGGAGGTTGATACCGGTCGTGTCTCTGTTATTCGTGTGTTTTCCGGAAGTCCGGCTGAGGAAGCCGGTATAAAGGTCGGGGATATTCTTGCAGAGGTTGCGAAAGAAGAAGTAACGGGGATGGATTTGAATGAGGTAGTGAGCCGGATCAAAGGTGCGGAGGGAACAACCGTAGAGGTGAAGGTTTACCGCGAAGGAGAAGAGGACGCTCTGACTCTTGATGTGGAGCGGCGTCAGGTAGATGTGGATACCGTTTATTATAAGATGCTGGATAACGGAATCGGCTATCTTGAACTGACGGAGTTCGATTCGGTTTCGGTGGAACAGTTTACTGCTGCATTAAAGAAACTGAAAGCGCAGGGGATGAAGTCTCTGATTCTTGATCTGCGCAATAATCCCGGAGGTCTTCTGGATGTAGCGGTTTCAATTGCCGATGAACTGATTGATAAGGGAAAGATCGTTTCGATAGAAGATAAGAATGGTAAAACAGAGGTCTATAAAGCCAAAGAGAAAGGGGCTCTTGATCTGCCGCTGGCGGTTCTGGTTAACGGCAATTCAGCAAGTGCAGCAGAAGTTTTATCCGGCAGTATCAAAGACTACGGCATAGGAACTCTGATCGGAACACAGACCTTTGGAAAAGGAATCGTTCAGACAATCGTTCCGTTTTCGGATGGAACTGCCATGAAGATTACTACAGCGCATTATTATACTCCCTCCGGCAATGATATTCATAAGGTGGGAATCAAACCGGATGTGATCGTTGAGGATAATAAGGAGACGAAAGATGTAGATGAGCAGCTGCAGAAGGCAATCGAAGTATTAACCGAAGGCAGGTAATGAAAGCTGAGATGATCAAAAAGCTGATAAAGGTGAGAAAAAAGTAAAGAAAAGATGAGATGATAAAAAAACAGGAGGAGAAGGTGAGAGAACAAGTGGGGAATCGTCAGGTGGCCAGCAGCGTGATTAAAAAACAGAAGGGTGAATTTGGTCGTATATTGATCATTTGTATCGCCTCTTTGCTGATGGCGCTGAATATTAAAACGTTTGTACGGACCGGAGGGCTTTATCCCGGAGGCGCTACAGGGATGACATTGTTGATTTTGCGGTGTGCGGAGTCGTTTCTTGATATTGCACTGCCGTACAGTTTGGTGAATCTGCTGCTGAATCTGGTTCCGGTCTATATCGGTTTTCGCTATATCGGGAAGAAATTTACATTGTATTCCTGTCTGGTGATCGTTCTGAACAGTATTCTGGTTGATCTGATCCCGGCGTATGTGATCACGTATGATACGCTGCTGATCTGTATTTTTGGCGGGCTGATCAATGGAGTGGTGATCAGTATGTGTCTGATGGCAGGGGCAACCAGCGGAGGTCTGGATTTTATTGCGATTTTTTTATCGGAAAAGAAAGGCGTAGATTCCTGGAATATGGTTCTGGGAGCCAATGTGGTTATTCTTGTTATGGCAGGTCTGCTGTTTGGATGGGATAAAGCATTGTATTCAATCATTTTCCAGTATACTTCCACACAGACGCTGCATCTTCTGTATAAGCGTTATCAGCAGCACACGCTGTTTATTGTGACGGATTATCCGGAAGAAATATACAGGGCGATTGATGCCATTACGCATCATGGGGCAACAATTCTGGATGGAGAAGGTTCGTATGAACATAAGGCGAAAAAAGTGGTTTATTCCGTCGTTTCACGGGAGGAAAGCAAAGAGGTTGTGAAAGCTATTAAAAAGATAGATGAACAGGCATTTGTGAATATCATCCGAACAGAACAGATTTCAGGGCGGTTTTATAAGAGGCCGAATGATTAAAAACAGAAAAATTGATTTAACTGAATCTTAACAGGGAGCAGACAGATGCTTTTCCCGTCTTTATTTTTTCAGTGGTATTCTGACAATATAAGGAGGGGGAAGACATGAAATATGGAAAATACGAATCCCGTACAGAAAACAGGAAAAAAAGAAAAGGCATTCTCAGATCTTTTCGCAATCTGGAGAAACGTTTCGATGAAAAAGCAGAACGGTTTGCTTTTCGTCATCCGTATCTTGCGTTTTTTGCGATGTTTTATGGAATGCCGTTTTTTGTTCTGGCAGCGGTTTGTATCTGCTCTGCTGTTATAACGCTTCCGGCGGCATGGCTTCTTAACTGGCTGTGACTGCCGGAAATCTTTATACGGTCTTAATACGGATGCTTATTTATTTATACTGATTTTATATTTCTTATGGGATAATTAAGATACCATAAAGATTTATCTTGGAATTTGATAAGACTCCAACTTCTATAAATGGTGAGTTATAAGAAATGAAATAGAACAGGTAAAAGTAAATGAGTATAGTACATAAACGGAAACGTTTAACATCGTTTCAAATTATAATTTTTGGTTTTGCTCTGGTTATTTTAATGGGAAGTTTTTTACTGATGCTCCCGATATCGACACAGGATGGAGGTGGAGCATCTTTTTATGATGCCTTGTTTACCTCGACATCTGCAGTTTGTGTGACAGGGCTTGTGGTTCATGATACTGCAACATACTGGTCTTCTTTCGGTCAGACCGTTATTCTGGCTTTGATTCAGATCGGCGGTATGGGCGTTGTCACGGTAGCGGTTTCGCTTGCTGTGATATCGGGCAGAAAGATTGATTTAATGCAGAGAAGTACCATGCAGGAAGCAATATCAGCTCCTCAGATGGGAGGAATCGTCAGGCTGACCGAGTTTATTCTGAAAATGACATTTGTATTTGAAGTTACGGGGGCTTTGGTGATGCTGCCGGTTTTTGCATCTGAGTTTGGTGTGAAAAAAGGAATCTGGTATGCAGTTTTTCATTCCATTTCTGCTTTTTGCAATGCTGGGTTTGATTTGATGGGAGAACGTGAGAAGTTTTCTTCGTTAACTTCATTTTCTTCGGAGCCGGTCATTAATCTGACGGTTATGGCGCTGATCGTGATTGGCGGAATCGGATTTCTGACCTGGGATGATATCCGGGAAAAGAAACTTCATTTAAGAAGATACCGGATGCAGAGTAAAGTGATTCTGACGGTCACTCTGCTGCTGATCCTGGTACCGGCAGTGTATTTTTATTTTGGTGAACTGACAGCGGCTCCTGTAAAAGAACGGATATGGGGATCGCTTTTTCAATCTGTCACGCCCCGAACAGCCGGTTTTAATACGGTGGATCTGACCACTTTTAGTGAAGCAGGAATTGCGATTATGATCGTGCTGATGATAATTGGTGGTTCTCCGGGTTCTACAGCCGGTGGTATGAAAACTACAACAATTGCAGTGCTGTTTGCTTCCGCATCAGCAGTTTTTTATCGCAGAGAAGATGCGCATTTCTTTAATCGGCGGATACCGATTGAGGTGATTCGGAATGCGGCGGCGATTTTGCTGATGTATCTTGTTCTTTTCTTCGGAGGAGGGCTTGTGATCAGCCGTGTGGAAAATCTGCCTCTGCTTTCCTGTCTTTTTGAGACAGCGTCTGCTATCGGTACCGTGGGGTTGTCTCTGGGACTGACACCGGATCTTGGGCTGCTTTCCAGAGGAATTCTTGTCGTATTGATGTTTTTTGGCCGTGTGGGAGGGCTGACTCTGATTTTTGCAGCGGTTTCCGGTACAAAAAACCACAGCTCCAGACTGCCCCAGGAGAAAATTACAGTGGGATAAACTGTTTTATTCAGGAACAGCAGGATAAACTGTTTTATTCAGAAACAGTGGGATAAACTGCTTTATTATAGGAGGAGAAAACGATGAAATCAATTTTGTTAATCGGACTTGGAAGATTTGGAAGGCATATTGCAATCAAGCTGAATGAACTGGGACATCAGGTCATGGCAGTGGATAAACAGGAATCTCGCGTAGACGCGGTGCTTCCCTATGTAACGGCAGCACAGATTGGTGACAGTACGGATGAAGACTTTCTTTCTTCCCTTGGTGTGCGGAATTTTGATGTATGTATTGTTGGAATTGGAGATAATTTTCAGGCATCTCTGGAAACAACATCGCTGTTGAAGGAGCTTGGAGGACGAATGGTGGTTTCGAGAGCAGCAAGGGATGTTCATGCCAAATTTTTGCTGAGAAATGGAGCGGATGAGATCGTTTATCCTGAAAAGCAGCTGGCTTCCTGGACTGCGATCCGATACAGCTCAGATCATATTTTTGATTACATTGAGCTGGATAAGGATTATGCTATTTTTGAGATTGCAATTCCTAAAAACTGGATCGGAAAAAGCATCGGAAGGCTGGATATCCGGCGGACACACAATATCAATATTATGGCGACGAGAAGAAATGGAAAGCTGAATATGAATATTACGCCGGATATGGTATTTAACGAGAATGAAACACTGCTTGTTCTGGGAAAAAGCAGAGATATTCAAAAGTGTTTTCATATTTAAGGTGAAAAAAGAGAATCCCTGGTAATTCAGTTAAAGAAGGTGAAAGCATGTGGAACAGAGAGTATCTTCTGGTGTTTTTTCTGATTGTCTGTTTGATTGTGATGGCAGGTTCAGGAACGGCGCTTATGAAGAAAATAGATTGTTTTCTGGAAAAAAACAATGACATGGGACTGAAAAAAAGAAAACTGCAGGAGCCGTTTCTCAGGATTGCGCTGGACAACCCTGTTTGGATTGGTTCGCTGGAGCCGGTTTTGGAACAATATGCGTACAAGAGAAAGGACGTATCCCTCTATTTTTACAGTGCAGATGCAGCACAGATCAGAAAAGCACTGAAGGATGGAAATCTTGATCTGGGAGTGATTTCGGTATCAGAGGGAAAAACGGGAAATGTGGATGCAGCGGATGATAGCTGCAGAGGTTTGCCGGTTCCCGGCTGTCAGAGCTGTATGCGGGATGAAAAGACCGGTGTTGTGATTGAGCCGATGGAGATAGATGCTTTAAAAGAATCCATCTGTGTAACTGTTTTGTGGAATGATCGTACTTTATCTGCAGCAGGAGATGAGTTTTTGCAGATGCTTCATTTTCAAATAGAGAATCCTTCGGGCAAGTGTTATAATTGTTAATGTGAAAACAGCAGAACAGTATAATGCAAAACAGCAGAACAGCAGAATAGCAGAACGGCAGAATAATAAAACGGCAGAACAGTATATCAGCAGAATTGCAAAATAGTAAAACAGAAAAACAGTAACACTGCAAAACAGGAGGCTGAATCGTATGAATACAGATAGTCTGAGAGAGGATACGGCGCAGATTCCGGAAGAAATACGCGGGGGAGATGCGGTTAAAATACGCGGTCATTTGAAAATTTTTTTTGGTTATGCGGCGGGAGTGGGGAAAACCCATGCGATGCTGAGTGCTGCCCGCACTGCGCAGGCACGCGGAACGGATGTAGCAGCAGGCTATGTGGAGCCTTATGCGTGTCCGCAGACCATATCCCTGTTAAATGAATTTGAGCAGATACCGGTTCAGCATATGAGCAGCGAGCGGGGAAAGGTGCAGGAATTTGATCTGGATAAGGCGCTAAAAAGAAAGCCGCAGCTGATTCTGGTGGATGAACTGGCACATACCAATGAAAAAGGATGCCGTCATAATAAACGGTATCAGGATGTGCAGGAGATGCTTTCTGCAGGAATTGATGTGTATACAACGGTTAATGTGCAGAATATTGAAAGCCTGAATGATATGGTCGCTTCGATTACCGGCGAGATGGTTCGGGATCGGATACCGGATTCCGTTTTTGACGGGGCAGACCAGGTGGAGTTGGTGGATATTGAACCAAAGGAACTGATCGAGCGCCTGAAAGCAGGCGATGCCTGTCATGGTGAATCGGAAAATCCATTGTCCTCTGGTTTTTTAACGGTGGAAAAGCTGACGGCGCTTCGGGAAATTGCGCTGCGCCGGTGTGCTGACAGGGTAAACCGGATTTCTTCGCAAGACAGAAGCAGGAGCAATTATCATACGGATGAGCATATTCTGGTCTGCCTTTCCTCGGCACCTTCCAATATGAAGATCATTCGGACGGCAGCAAGGATGGCACAGGCCTTTCGAGGTATTTTTACAGCCTTATTTGTGGAAACTCCGGATTTCCAGGTGATGAGCGAGGAGGATAAAAAAAGGCTGCTGGCTAACACGCAGCTCGCAGAACAGCTGGGAGCCAAGATTGAAACGATTTACGGAGAAGATATTCCATATCAGATTGCGGAGTTTGCCAGACTTTCAGGTGTTTCCAAGATTGTGATCGGGCGAAGCACGGCGGCAAAGCGCCATTGGCCGGGAAAGCCATCTTTGACGGAGAAGCTGACGGTATACGCTCCGAATCTGGATATTTATATTATTCCGGATCAGATGGGAAATGGTGTTTACCGGGAGAAAAAGCAGAAAAAACCCCTGATCGTTTTCTGTGCTCAGGATATTTTAAAATGTATTGCGGCGCTGCTTTTTGCAACATGTCTGGGACTTCTATTCCAGAAACTGGGATTTACGGAAGCCAATATTATCACAATCTATATTCTAAGCGTGCTGGTAATCGCCGTTGCCACCACAAACCGGGTTTACAGTCTTGTATCATCGATCGCAAGCGTATGTATTTTCAATTTTCTGTTTACAGAGCCGCGATATACGCTTATGGCGTATGATCAGGGTTATCCGGTGACGTTTCTTGTAATGTTCCTGGCGGCCTTTATGACCGGAACACTTGCTGCGCGGCTGAAAAATCATGCGCGCAAATCGGCGCAGACGGCTTACCGAACCAAAATCCTTTTTGACACGGATCAGCTGCTGGGGAAATCCAAGGGAAGTGGTGAGATTGCTCATGTTGCAGCTAATCAGCTGGTAAAGCTTCTGGGAAGAGATGTTGTCGTGTATCTTTCGGAAAATGGAGAGTTAACAGAGCCAAAAATTTTTACCGCGGAGCCGGAAACGGACATTGGGCAGTATGTAACTGAGGAAGAAAGAAAAGTAGCTGCCTGGGTGCTTAAGAATAACAAGCACGCAGGGACAACGACCAATACATTTTCCAATGCAAGGTGCTTTTATCTGGCAGTTCGTGTAAATGAAAACGTATATGGGGTAGTAGGGATTGCTGTACAGGAGCAGCAGCTGGATGCATTTGAAACCAGTATTCTGCTTTCGATTCTGGGGGAATGTGCTCTGGCGCTGGAAAATGATAAAAATGCACGGGAAAAGGAGGAAGCTGCGGTTCTTGCACAGAATGAACAGCTCAGGGCAAATCTGCTTAGGGCGATTTCGCATGACCTTAGGACTCCGTTAACCTCTATTTCCGGAAATGCCAGCAATCTGCTGTTTAATGAGAGCAATTTTGATGAGGAAACCAAGCACCAGCTGTACTCCGATATCTACGATGACTCGATGTGGCTGATTAATCTTGTGGAAAATCTTCTTGCCGTAACACGGATCGAGGAGGGCAGAATGAACCTGCGGATGGCTGCGGAGCTGATGGATGAGGTGGTCGCGGAGGCGCTTTCCCATGTAAATCGGAACCGTGTGAAGCATCAGATCGTTGTGGAAGATACAGGTGAATTGCTTCTGGCCAAAATTGATGCCAGACTGATCGTGCAGGTTTTTATTAACATTGTGGATAACGCAATCAAATATACGCCGGAAGGTTCAAAGATTGAGATTCGAACCGTTAAAAAGGGCAGCTGGCTTGAAGTAAGTATTGCAGATAATGGACCGGGAATCCCGGATGAGGATAAAAAGCATGTTTTTGACATGTTTTACAGCGGCGCCAATAAGATCGCAGACAGCAGGCGCAGCCTTGGACTGGGGCTTGCCCTGTGCAGGTCGATCATTACGGCACATGGGGGCGAAATCCGGGTTTCGGATAATCATCCATGTGGAACTGTGTTTACGTTTACATTGCCTGCGGAGGAGGTATATATACATGAATAAACTGGTAATACTTGTGGTGGAGGATGATCCGCCCATTCGGAATCTGATGACAACAACGCTGAAGGCGCACGATTATCACTATCTGACGGCGCCGACCGGGGAAGCAGCGATTTTAGAAGCATCCTCTCATAATCCCGATGTTATTTTTCTGGATCTGGGTCTTCCGGATATGGATGGAATTGAAGTAATTAAACGAATCCGCACCTGGTCGAATCTTCCGATTATCGTAATCAGCGCGCGGAGCGAGGACACCGATAAAATTGACGCACTCGATGCCGGAGCAGACGATTATCTGACAAAGCCGTTTTCTGTCGAAGAACTGCTGGCACGTCTCAGGGTGACGCAGCGCAGGCTGGCAGCAGCACAAAGCGAAATCCCGGTGCAGTCGGTATTCACGGATGGAAAGCTTCGGGTAGATTATGCCGCAGGCTGTGCATATCTGGGGGAAAATGAGCTTCATCTGACGCCGATAGAGTACAAACTTTTATGTCTGCTTTCCAAAAATGTCGGAAAAGTGCTGACGCACACCTTTATTACTCAGAAAATCTGGGGCAGCAGCTGGGATAACGATATTGCTTCCCTGCGCGTTTTTATGGCAACTCTGCGTAAAAAAATCGAATCAGAGCCGGATTCCCCTCAGTATATCCAGACGCACATCGGGGTGGGATATCGGATGCTGAAGGTGGAGTAAAATTGGGGATGACAGTTCAGGATTCCTGGACAGAGGTTTGGGGTTCAAGGAACGCAGGCTGGCTATGATACAGGTCTGACCGGGGCTAAGGGGTGCTTTCAGCACCAATACGCCCCTTGCAGACCTGTATCATAGCCAGCCTGCTGGTTTTTGTGGGATTTCTGTCATGGAAGGCTGAACTGTTATGGGAGGGGAGGCGGCTGAAATTCCTGAGGGCAGGTTGTTTATATGGTTTTCAGTTATGACAGAAAAACGGAGCTTGTTGTATTCTGAATAATTTATAAACTGTCCACGGTAAACGCATGATTTTCCAGCATCCGTTAAACATGCAGTATCGCAAAACTATGGCGGCGGAATTATAGTATGATCCTGTGAAAGGAACCATAGAGAACGCCGGTACTTAACGATCGGGCTGTCTGAAAGACAGTTCGAGAGTTTAGTTCCGTTGCGTTCGATCCGAGCGAGAGCGCGTTCCCGAACAGGATTGTACTGTAATGGAGCCTTCACAGCCGTTTATAACAATAGAATAAACTATTATAAAAAAAGCTTGCGTTTACCGTGATAAACTGTCAGGAAATGCTTGCATTTGTTCCTGAAAAATAGGATAATAAAAATATCCTATTATAGAAAGTGAGTGATTGCCGATGGAGATTCAAGTGTCGGGGGAGATTTCCGGGGAGTATCTTGCGGAGGTGCAGCATATTTTGGCTGATAAGGAATTTCTCTCTCTGAGCCAGTTCGTTCATCATCAGTGGACGAATCGTTTAATGCATAGTATCAATGTCTCTTATTTGTCATGGCATATTGCCAGGAAGTTAGGCTGTGACGAAAGTGCAGCTGCCAGAGCGGGACTTCTGCATGACTTCTGCCCGTATGATTTCGCTAAGGAAACTCCTACGGGAGAGCATCAGGCGTTCTTCCATCCGAAGGCGGCGGCATCTAACAGCTTACAGAAATTTGATCTGACTCAGAAGGAAACGGATGCGATTCTGACGCATATGTTTCCGCTTGGACCTGTTCCGCAGAGCAGAGAAGCCTGGATTATAACATTTGCAGATAAGCTTTGTGCAGTTATGGAAGGCTGCCATGTAGCAATTGCGCTTGCAAGACGTGGTCGTGTAGTATTCGTACCTGCCTCCGCATAAAAGGTATCAGTGTCTTGAGGTCAGTGCCTGTAAAAGGGTAGTTCAGCCTTGAGATACTGATATCAGATGCGATGGGAAATCTGCAGAAAGGTTGAAAGAGAATCTGCAGAAAGGTCAAAAGAGGGGATTGACTTTCTGTATCGGCTATGTTACTATTGTTCTGAACAACAGGATAGCGATTGTATAAACAAGCTAAACCTATATACAGAAATATGATTGAAGGCTTTATGTCACGTAAAAAGCTTTCAGTTTTATTTGTGTGTATAGGTTTTTTGTCGTGTTATGGTATGAATGATCCATGCAGGAGGAAGAGCATATGAGGATTTTCAAGATTCTGAATAATAATGTAGCGATAGTGCTGGATGAGAACAGTCAGGAAAAGATCGTTATGGGAAGAGGAATATGCTATAAGAAAAAGAACGGAGACGAAATCGATTCAGAGGCGGTTGATAAGACATTTTTTCTGACAACTCCCGAGGTCAATAATAAGTTTCAGGTTCTGGTAAAGGATATTCCAATGGAGCATATTGCATTGGGTGAGGAAATTATTGCGGAGGCTAAGGTAAATCTTGGGAAAAAACTGAATGATATGGTGTATATTTCCCTGATTGATCACGTATATACTTCAATTATCCGTTTTTTGGAAGGAATCACGGTGAAAAATGTTCTGTTATGGGACATCAGGAGATTTTACAGGGAAGAATATAAAATCGGATTATGGGCGCTGGAGCGGATTAAAGAGAAATTTAAAATTGAGCTGCCGGAGGATGAGGCAGGATTTATTGCCCTCCATCTGGCAAATGCGGAGATGGACGGCGAAGCTATGCATAATATGTATGAAATCACACGAATTATGCAGGAAATCGTGAATATTGTAAAATATTATTTTCATGTTGAATTTAATGAGCAGTAGTTTACAAGTTTTGATTTTTCCTGAATCCTGATAAAATATAGGTTTCTAT
>JAUNPP010000261.1 GCA_030536685.1 Lachnospiraceae bacterium | reverse complement strand
TTATACCAGAGAACTTATGAAAGAAGCACATGAAAAAGGAACTCCGGTCATGCGGACATTGTTCTATGAATTTCCGGAAGATAAGAATGCATGGGAGGCAGAAGACGAATTTATGTACGGAAGCAGACTTCTTGTGGCACCTGTGCTGGAAGCCGGAGCCATATCACGGAAGGTTTATTTACCCGCAGGAAACAAATGGGAAAATGTGGAAACTAAAGAGATATATGAGGGCGGTCAGTGGATAACTGCGCCTGCTCCGATGGATGTAATTCCGGTTTTCAAAAAAATAGATTGAGACTCGTTAAAAAAACCTCTGGGAATTTTTTGGAGGGTTTTTATAATAATTTAATTTTTTTTATATGGTTTTTCAGCCCTGTATGTGCTATTCTGTACATACAATCTTATATGACATTTCGTATACAAAAGATAGCCTACACATATATTAGAAAGGTGGACTGTCTATGGGTAAACAAGACACTGTCACAAAAGATTATCTCAAAAACACGAAAGTGTTCGCAGATGCTTTCAATTTTTTTATCTATGGTGGTGAGCCATTTATTGATGGAGACAAGCTTCATGAAATGGATCCGACTGCAATCGGTATTCTACAAAGACCGGATGGAGCGGGTATTCCTATTCAAAAGTACAGAGATGTACTGAAATGTCTCACAGCAATGACTGATGGTAATACTGCATATTTGATTCTTGGAATCGAAGCGCAGTCTTATGTGCATTATGCCATGCCTGTTAAAGCAGAACTCTATGATACGTTAGAATATGCCGGACAAGTGGAGCGCACTGCGCAGAAACACCGCGAAGAAATGAAAGCACGAAAGAACAAAAACACTACGAAAGATAAAATGCAGCACCTTACTTCAGATGAATATCTCTGTGGCTTTTGGAAAGAAGACAGGCTTATTCCTGTTATCACGCTGGTAATTTACTTTTCTCCGGATGATTGGGACGGTCCTTTAAGCCTTCATGAAATGTTCTCTACTCAGGATGAAAAAATCCTTTCACTTGTTCCCGACTACAAACTCAATTTTATTTCCCCTGCAGCTATGTCGGAGGAAGAAATCGATAAGTTTCAAACAAGTCTCCGGGAAGTTATGCTGTACATAAAAAACTCCAAAGATAAAAAACGACTGGCAGCCGTCGTCAATGGAAATGATTCCTTTAAATCCCTTGACCGAAAAGCCGCAGAAGTTCTTCGTGTACTTACAAACACTAATTTAATATTCTCAGATGACAAGGAGGAAACATGTAATATGTGCAAAGCTCTCGATGATATGTGTGCAGATGCCAGGGAAGACGGAATAGAAACTGCCACTTTTAATGGCATAAAAAATATCATGGAATCCTTCGGCGTTTCTGCCGAAAAAGCGATGACAGTCTTAAAAGTTCCCAAAGAAGATTTCCCGAAATACCTGACCAGGCTTCAGAAGCAATAAATATTTTCTGACAGATATTTTAAATAGCTGTCAGACATTTGTTAAAAAAACCTCCGGGAATTTCCCAGAGGTTTTTTTGTTATAAGTTATTTATGAATTAGAAAAGTCCTGTGATCTTTCCGGTTTCATCAACGTCAATCTTCTCAGCAGCCGGAACCTTAGGAAGAC
>JAUNPP010000105.1 GCA_030536685.1 Lachnospiraceae bacterium | reverse complement strand
TTTTATTTCGTTTTTTTGTAATATATATTTTTCAAATGTAATAAATACAATTCATTGTTTTTGATTCATTCAGATTTGTATTGCATCCATAAAAGATACCAGCGTAAAAAGGTCTAAATGCCGTTGTTCTTGCACAAAAAGACATTTAGACCTTGGGATTATTGCAAAGCAAAACTACATTCTAATCATTGTCAGCACATTTTGTGACAGCTAAAGTTCCGGTTCGCGCTACCTCTGCAATACTGATAGACTGCAGCATTTTGATCAGAAGCCTGGTTCTTTCAGGCGTATCACAGATTTGAAGAATCATCTGGTTCTTTGACATATCTACAATTTCCGCTTTCATGATCTGGGAAATTTCAATAATGTCCTTTCGGTTATCTTTATTATATTTCACTTTTACCATCATCAATTCTCTGGTAATGCTTTGTGATTCCTTAAACGTTTTTACTTTTATGACGTCCAGTTTTTTATTCAGCTGTTTTTCTATCTGTTCAATAATATTCTCAGATCCGCTGCTGACAATTGTGATACAGGAAACCTCCGGGTCATCCGTTTCACCTACCGCAAGGCTTTCGATATTATATGCTCTTCTTGAGAAAAGACCTACTACTTTGCATAAAACACCAGGTCGGTTTTCTACAAGCACGGAATAAATTCGTCTCATTTTTCTATCCTCCAGGGGATAAATGAACACATCTGCATGTACATTCAGCCCATCTATTCAGCCTGATTTTCAAGCGTTATTCTTTTTTATTAATTTACCAGATCCATCGGGTCAAGAATACATTCCATCAATACCGGTCCTTCTGCATTTAAGAATGCTTCGATCTGAGCATCTTTTTGTTCCATATTATACATACGGATAAACGGTATATCGTAAGCTGCTGCGATTTTTTCCAGATCCGGGCTGCCGGAAAGATCGATCATGGAATAGTGGTCGTTGTAGGTATAATGCTGGTATTCTCTTACCATACCCAGTACGTTGTTTTTCAGAACTACGATCTTGACAGGGATATTATGCTGTTTGATCGTAGCCAGCTCCATCATCGACATCTGGAAAGAACCGTCACCGCATACTGCGACAACCTGTTTTTCAGGATTGGCGGCACGTACTCCCATTGCGGCCGGGATTGAATAGCCCATCGTGCCCATACCGCCTGAAGTCAGGAAACGGCCTTTTTTGATAATAGAATAGCGGCAGGACCAGATCTGATTCTGTCCTACATCGGCTACATAAACTCCGTCATCATCCATCTTATTGCATAACGTCTGAATGAAATTTTCCGGATCTACAAATTCAGGATTAGGATTTCTGTGATAATTCAGTTTCTCCCGGTATTCATCCATAACCGCGATCCATGCGTCACGACGCATCGGTTTATAATCTGCTTTCAGGAAATCCTGTAAAATATGTTTCGCATCACCTACAAGCGGTATCGAAGCTGACGCATTTTTACCGATCTCTGCCGGGTCCACATCGATATGAACCACGATTTTATCCTTTACGATCAGACTGGGTTGCTGTACTGCGCGGTCTGCGAAACGACATCCGATTACGATCAGTAAATCCGCCTCGTTGATCGCACGATTGGCATAGCGCCGTCCATTATTTCCAACCATACCCAGATTCAGTCTGTGGCTGCTGGGAACTGCATCGATTGCCATCATCGTAGACGCAACCGGAATATCAAATTTTTCAGCAAATTCCAGGAGTTCATCTCTGGCATCACTCAAAAGGACGCCACCGCCTGCCATAATAACCGGTCTTTGAGCCTTTTCAATCTCCTGCATAACCTTTTTGATCTGTATTGCATGGCCTTTTACAGTCGGCTTATAGGTTCTCAGGTTTACGCTTTCCGGGTAGGTAAATCCTGCTGCTTCTTTCAGCTGAACATCGATTGGAACGTCAATCAGAACCGGACCTCTTCTTCCGGTACTGGCAATATGAAATGCTTCCTTGAAAACCCTCGGTAAATCCTCGATATCCTTAACCAGATAGCTGTATTTTACAAAAGATTCGGCCGCACCTGTTACATCTGCTTCCTGAAATACATCCCGTCCAATCAGTTCCGTCTTTACCTGGCCTGTGATACAAACGAGCGGAATGCTGTCTGCATTCGCTGTAGCAATCCCTGTCAGGAGATTCGTCGCACCTGGACCGGAAGTCGCTACGCATACCCCAACCTTTCCTGTTGTTCTGGCCGCCCCATTTGCTGCATGAGCGGCATTCTGTTCGGTACGAACCAGAACAGAACGAATATCGGACTTCAGAATACTGTTAAAAAACGGACAAATCGCTACGCCGGGGTAGCCAAATATCGTATCAACACCTTCTGCTTCCAGACATCTTACCATAATATCTGCGCCTGTCATCAGTCACTCCTCCATATTTCTCAATATATTTGTATATTTGTAAATTTGTTACATTATAACAAACTTATTCAGCAATTTACAAGTTACTGTTTTACTGTCTTAAATGCAAAATAGATTAAAATACATCAATCCAGCAACTGTTTGTTTAATCTTTCGATACCAGCAACTATTTTTTACTCTTCCGATACCAGCAGCTGTTTTTTAATCTTCCGACACCAGCGAAATACGATCTTTCCTTTCAGGATCCATAATCACGCTCACATGACCTCCATTTTTCAAACTGCCGTTCAATATTTCCTTTACAAACAGCGGTTTTAATTTTTCCTGAATCACACGGTCAATCTCTCTGGCGCCATATTCCTGCGAATACCCTTTTTGTAAAAGATATTCATATACCTCTTCCGAATAAAAAACGCTGATTCCACGTTTTTTCAAATAACCTGTCAGATGTGCGGTTTTCTTCTTTACGATCCGCATAGCCATATCCGGCGATAATTTATGGAACATCAAAGTTCCGCTTAAACGATTTCTAAATTCCGGTGAAAAGGTACGTTTTACTTCATCCAGCATATTGGACTCCATAACCGCACGGTCTCCGAAGCCGATCATTTTCTGCCCTACGCTGGCTGCCCCGGCATTGGAGGTCATGATCAGGATTACATGACTGAAATCTGCCTTCCGACCATGATTATCCGTCAAGGTTGCATAATCCATCACCTGCAGAAGTATGTTAAAGATATCGCTGTGCGCCTTTTCAATTTCATCCAGCAAAAGTACACAGTGCGGGTTTTTACGGATTGCATCCGTTAACTGCCCTCCATCTTCAAAACCGACATATCCGGCCGGGGAACCGATCAGCTTCGCAACTGTGTGCCGCTCGGTATATTCGCTCATATCGAAACGCACAAAGCTGATTCCCAGCTGCTCTGCCAGCACCTTGGCTGCCTCCGTTTTTCCTACGCCTGTAGGTCCTACAAATAAAAGCGACGCAACCGGTTTATGCTCATCCACCAGTCCGAGCCGTGAAATCTGAACCGCATAAACAGCCCGTTCAATCGCCTCATCCTGTCCGAAGACCTGCGCTGTGATCCTGTCCTTTAATGTCAGAAGCCCTGTTTCATCCTCCTGACTTAATACCGTCTGAGGAATCCGACAGATTCTGGAAACGGTCAGATCGACCAGATCCGTATCCGCAATCAGCCTGCCATCCGCAGTTTTCTCTTTTGCCTGCTCCGGGTGAAGCTGCAGCCAGGCGCCGGCTTCATCCATCAGACCAATCGCCTTATCCGGAAGAAAACGCTCATTCATATATCTGGCGCTCAGTTCCACAGCCTTTTCCATAAAACCATCTGCATATACCACGCCATGATGTACCTCATAGCGTTCACGGATTCCTTCCAGAATGGAAATGCATTCCGACTGTGACGGCTCCAGGATATCGATATTCTGAAATCTGCGGATCAGCGATTTGTTTTTGGAAATACTTCGATTGTACTCTTCATATGTAGTCGAACCAATAAAACGAATCGACGGATTCTCAAACCAGGGCTTCAGCAGACTGGCAGCGTCCATACTGCCGCTCTGATCTCCTGCTCCGACAATTGTATGAATTTCATCAATAAATACAATTGGAGAATCTTCTTTTGCAATATTCGCCATCACATCACGGACTCGCTTCTCATACTCACCGCGATACTGCGTTCCGGCGACCATTCCCGCCATATCCAGCATAAAAATCTTTGCTTTCTTCAGCGACTCAGGCACATCCCCTTCATTAATACGAGCTGCAAGCCCATAGGTAATGCTGGTTTTGCCAACACCGGCCTCCCCGATATGCAAAGGATTATTTTTATCCCGGCAGCAAAGGACCTGAATTGTACGTTCCAGCTCTTCTTCCCTTCCCACCAGCGGATTATGATCTGCCACTGTATCATTCAAACAGACAACAAAATTCTTCCATTTTCCATCCGGCTCGCTGGCAGAAGTCCAAAGACCATCCATCTCATCTGAATCCTCTGTTAAATTTCTTTGGGAAGCCTCCGAAAACATTTTGCTCATTTCTTCATTCAGGGCAGCAAGAAGCGCAGCCGGATTTTCGATTTCTTTCGAAAGATAATATACGGCAAAGCTCTCCTCCTGTTCCATAATCCCCTTTAAAATATGCGAAATTTCCACCGCATCCCGTCCGCTGGCAATCGCCTGATGAACTGCATATTCAAATACCTGCTGCGTTCCATTGCTGACGGCGATTTCGTCTCCTCCCTTATCCGGAAGCTGACTGCGGAAAAACTGGTTCAGATTCCGCTCCAGATGCGCTGCATTCCCCCCGCAGCAAAGCAATGCCTTTTGAAAGCAAACTTCTTTACAGAATGCATACAGCAAATGCTCCGGAGTCATATATTCATTCTCTTCCAATCCTGCTTTTATAAAAGCGCTGTTAATTATCTCATTGACTTTATCAGAAAATTCCATCCGTCAGACTCCCCTCCTTATTGTTCCACCGGCTCCGTCTCAACGCGAAAAGGATATCCCTCCGCACGAGCCCGTTTTACTGCTTCATCCGCCTTTGTAACTGCAATATCATAAATATACGTACCGACAACTGCCTTTATCCCTCTATGTATCGCATACATCAGCTGAAACGCCTCCGTTTCAGATTTATGGAATACGGACATAAGAATCTCCACTACAAAATCCATCGGAGTAAAATCATCATTATACATGATGACATGATACATCTTCGGTTCTTTTACTTTAAACTTTATTTGTGTACTTTCTTCATACTTTATCTGTCCAGCCATACAAACCTGCTTTCTGTTTTTCTCATCTCATACCATCTGCCATATCTCAATGGCCAAACATATCCAAACCGTTGAAAACCATTATATTCATTTTAAAGGACTGAGTCAATAAAAAACAAAAAGACATATGAAATCCATACTCAGACTTCATACGTCCCTTATCAGAAAATGATGCTCCTATTTGATTTTCAGCAACGGCCAGCTGACTGCGGCAGAAGCCTTTCTGCAGCGGGGGCACTGGCCGACGATATAAATCTTCTTTGCAAACGGATTTATGAAAAAACGGTTGTTTGAATTGTGGCGATGTCCACATTCATACTGAAATACAACTCCCGCTCTGGATTTTTCTTTCTTTAAACTGTTTTTCTCTGCTTTCTGCATAGAATCCCTCACTTCCCTGATTCGGTGTCCCTTGCGGCGCCTTCCCGATATCATACTTCCAAAGCCGGTATTCTGCAAAACAGCAGGTCAGACAAGGATGGATGTTCATCCGCTGCCGCAATGATACCAGCCACTCTGAAGCTAGTATACCATATTTTTACAGCTTTAGGTAATTAAAACAGTTTTTTTCTTGTCTATACATTTTTCTTGTGCATTTTATCTAATTTATACATTTGATTCTCTTATATTTTTCGTTAAATAACCTGGTGTTCCAGCCATTTTCCACGTTTCAGACGCACCGTAAAAATAATAGCGCGCACAGTCCAGTCAGTAAACATGCCAATCCATACCGCAATCGGTCCAAAGTGAAGCACACGGGCCAGGAATACAACAAAGCTTACCCGGCAGATCCACATGGAAACTGCTGATACGATCATCGTAAATTTGACATCGCCTGCTGCACGAAAACCGTACGCAGGAATAAAAGAAAGCGTCCACACCAACGGCTTCACGATCGTAATGCAGGTAATCATAAAAATACACATTTTAGCACTCTCTGGTTCCATTCCTCCAAAATAGGTAATCGGATGAACCAGGGCAAAGATCAGCAGACAGCTGCAGATTACCACAACCTCCGCTACCGCAGTCATTTTCTTTACATAATAGACGGCCTCATCCTTTCGGCCTGCGCCAATACACTCACCTACCACAGTCATCAAGCCAACACCAATACCGATTGCCATAATTCCATTCAGATTTTCCAGAATATTGGTCATTCCCTGCGCCGCAATCGCCGCCGTTCCCATCATAGAAACCGTAGACTGAATCGCCAGCTTTCCGAACTGAAACATACTGTTTTCAATACCCGAAGGAATACCAAGATACAGAATCCGTTTCATCTGCTTCCACTCCGGACGAATCGCCAGATAACCGCGAAGAGCAATCTTAAGCTTCGGATTATGCAGCTTATATAAAACAGCCGCCATAGAAAAACCTCTTGCAATCAGAGTCGCAAGCGCTGAACCAATCACCGCCAGATGAAGGAATTTTACAAACAGCACATTCAACAGCAGATTCAAAAGGTTGGAACAAAGTGAAACCTGCATCGGAAGACGGCTGTTCTCCTGCGCTCTGAAAATAGAAGAACCGTCATCATATAAAGCAATAAACGGATAAGACAAGGACGAGATCATGAAATACTGTCTGGCATATTTCATAACAGCCGGTTCTACCTCACCGAAAATGAGCTTTAAAATCTGATGATTCCAGAAAAGACAAACCGCCATGATAAGCAGAGAGAGAACAAATGTGATGCAGACCAGCTGTTTCGCTGAATGCTCCGCTTTTTTCATGTCCTTTCTGCCAAGATACTGGGAACAGATTACCGTGCCGCCTGCCGCCAGCGCATAAAAAGCCTGCACGATCAGAACATTGATCGCATCCACCAGACTTACCGCCGAAATCGCCGCAGAACCCAGATTGCTCACCACCAGAGTTCCAACCGTTCCCATCATAGAATTTAACAGCTGATCGATTGACAGCGGCAGCATTAAGCTTAAAAGACTCTTATTGGAAAATAAATGCCCGCTGCCATCCGCCTGCTGTATTTTACGTGGTCTTATCTTCTGTACCTGAAATGCCACATCTATCGCCTCCCTATATTTCATTTTCCGAACCCGGAAGATTCTTTTTTTATTTTTAGACTCGAAAAGACGTCGAAATGTTTTTCATTCCGACGTCTTTCTGTATCAGGCAAGAGATTTCTCCCGCCTCCATAAGCTGCAAGTAACAAACAGCAGCTTATTTGTCTTTGATTTCTGCATGCAGCTCCTGAAGTGATCTCACTTCACTGCTGTCATACTTCTTCAGAGATTTAATACCGCTGATTGTTGCCTTTGCTGCTGCCATAGTGGTCATATAAGGCACTTTTTTCTTGATAGCAGCTTTACGCAGATAGCTGTCATCTTCTTTTCTGTCACGTCCGATAGGAGTGTTGATGATCAGGTCAATCTTTCCATTGGTGATCAGATCAAGAATGTTCGGTCTGCCCTCTTTCAGCTTGTTGACTCTTTCAGCCTGAATACCTGCCTCCTGAAGCAGTTTGCAGGTGTTTTTGGAAGCAAGGATCTTAAATCCGTATTTTTCGAAATCCTTTGCAACCTCTACAACCTCAGGCTTATCTTTATCACTGACGGTAAAGAGTACGGTTCCTTCCAGAGGCAGTCTGGACTGTGTTGCCTCCTGCGCTTTGTAGAAAGCTTCTCCCCAGAATTCGGAAAGTCCCAGAACTTCACCTGTAGAACGCATCTCCGGTCCAAGTACCGGGTCAACCTCCTGGAACATATTGAAGGGGAATACCGCTTCTTTTACGCCATAGTAAGGAATATGCTGTTCTTTCAGTTCAGGAACCGGTGAAGGCTTTCCTGTCAGTTCAGAAGTTACGATATCGATTGCCAGAGGTACCATGCGGATGTTACATACCTTTGATACCAGCGGAACCGTTCTGGATGCTCTCGGATTTGCTTCCAGTACGTATACCTTTCCATCTTCAATCGCATACTGCATGTTCATAAGACCCTTTACATGCATTTCTTCTGCAATTCTGCGTGTGTATTCTTTAATCGTCTTTACATTCTCTTCCGGGATATGTCTGGAAGGGATGATACATGCAGAGTCACCTGAATGAACGCCTGCAAGCTCGATATGCTCCATAACTGCGGGTACAAATGCATGTGTGCCATCGCTGATCGCATCTGCTTCGCACTCTGTAGCATGTCCGAGGAAACGGTCGATCAGAATCGGTCTGTCAGGTGTTACGCCAACTGCCGCATTCATATATTCTACCATTGTTTCAGGATCGTAAACCACTTCCATACCACGTCCGCCCAGTACGTAGGAAGGACGAACCATAACAGGATATCCAATCTGTTCTGCAATTGCCAGAGCTTCTTCAACATTGACAGCCATACCTGATTCGGGCATGGGGATTTCCAGTTTATCCATCATAGCACGGAACAGGTCACGGTCTTCTGCCAGATCGATAACAGCAGGAGCAGTTCCCAGAATCTTCACGCCGTTCTTCTCCAGATCTGCTGCCAGATTCAGAGGAGTCTGACCGCCAAACTGTGCAATAACGCCAACCGGTTTTTCCTTCTTGTAAATACTCAGAACGTCTTCCAGAGTCAGAGGCTCAAAATAAAGCTTATCAGAAGTATCGTAGTCAGTAGACACGGTTTCAGGGTTACAGTTTACGATAATAGTTTCAAATCCCAGTTTTTTCAGAGCCAGTGAAGCATGAACACAGCAGTAATCAAATTCGATACCCTGTCCGATTCTGTTCGGGCCGCCGCCAAGGATCATGATCTTCGGCTTTTCTTCGCTGACGGGATTCTTATCCTCTGCATTGTAGGTGGAGTAATAGTACGCATTGTCCTTTGTACCGCTTACATGTACGCCTTCCCATGCTTCTTCCACACCAAGAGCAATTCTTCTCTCACGAACCGCATCTTCCGGAATTTCCAGAATCTGGCTTAAATACTTGTCAGAGAATCCATCCTTCTTTGCCGCAATCAGCGCGGAATCAGCAGGCAGCTGACCTTTGGACTGAAGCAGAGCTTCTTCCTCTTCCACCAGTTCCTTCATCTGTTCGATGAAATAATGTTTTACCTTTGTGATCTCATGAATTTCTTCTACAGTCGCACCCTTGCGCAGAGCTTCGTACATAATAAAATGACGCTCGCTTGAAGGTGTGATCAGCATCTGAAGCAGTTCTTCCTTTGATTTCTGATCAAAATCTTTTGCATGGCCCAGGCCATAACGTCCTGTTTCCAGACTGCGGATTGCCTTCTGGAAAGCTTCCTTATAGTTTTTACCGATACTCATAACTTCGCCTACCGCGCGCATCTGAGTACCCAGCTTGTCTTCCACGCCTTTGAACTTTTCAAATGCCCAGCGTGCAAACTTGATTACGACATAATCGCCGTCGGGCACATACTGATCCAGAGTTCCGTACTTGCCGCAGGGAATATCCTTCAGTGTCAGGCCTGTAGCCAGCATAGCGGAAACCAGCGCAATCGGGAAACCGGTCGCTTTTGATGCCAGTGCGGAAGAACGTGAAGTTCTGGGGTTGATTTCGATGATGATATCTCTGTCAGTCTTCGGATCATGAGCCCACTGTACGTTGGTTCCGCCGATTACCTGAATAGATTCTACAATCTTATAGGATTTTTCCTGCAGACGCTTCTGAACATCTTCGGAAATGGTAAGCATGGGAGCAGAACAGAAAGAATCACCGGTATGAACACCAAGAGGATCAATGTTCTCAATGAAGCATACAGTAATCATATTGTTATCTGCATCTCTTACAACTTCCAGTTCCAGTTCTTCCCAGCCAAGGATAGATTCTTCTACCAGAACCTGACCTACAAGACTGGCCTGAAGTCCACGTGCACATACAGTCTTTAATTCTTCTACATTATAGACCAGACCGCCGCCAGCGCCGCCCATGGTGTACGCAGGACGGAGAACAACCGGATATCCCAGCTTATCAGCAATTGCAAGCGCCTCATCAACAGAATATGCAACCTCACTTCTTGCCATCTCAATTCCCAGTTTTTCCATTGTGTGCTTGAACTCAATACGGTCCTCACCACGTTCAATCGCATCTACCTGAACACCGATTACTTCTACTTTATACTTGTCAAGCACACCTGCCTGTGCAAGTTCAGAGCATAAATTAAGACCCGACTGTCCACCCAAATTGGGCAATAATGCATCCGGTCTTTCTTTCGCAATAATCTGCTCAATTCTGTCCACATTGAGCGGTTCAATATAAGTAACATCCGCAATCTCCGGATCTGTCATGATCGTTGCAGGATTGGAGTTAACTAACACAATTTCATAACCTAAATTTCTGAGGGCTTTACATGCCTGTGTTCCTGAATAATCAAATTCACACGCCTGTCCAATAATAATGGGGCCGGAACCGATAATCATTACTTTATGGATATCTTTTCTCTGAGACATCGAATTTCCTCCTGTCTATATATCGAAATGCGGAATATACCGCATCGAAAAATTATCACTTAACATTATACATAAAAAGCCCCAAACTGACAAGACAATTTCTTACATCAAAAATAGTTTTTGCATCAAAATTTTTGTGTGATTTTTATATTTTTATGCACTTTTTATATGTTTTAATAGACTTTTTCTGTACAATATGCTATATTTACCCTACAGTACGCTTTGAGGAAATACAAAGGAAAAACGTACACTAAAAATACAAAGGAGATGCCATTAGACATATGCAATTTGTCTTTTTTCCAATGGCAAAGTGACAAAATGTACCAAAAAACTCTTCAACAGTTACGAAACGGAAATGAACATTTTGCAGCACATCACCAGAATCCGGCAGTATTTGATGAAAACAAACGCAGAGAGCTAACTCAGAACGGTCAGCATCCCTATGCGGTCATCATTACCTGCGGCGATTCCCGCGTCCCTCCCGAACACATTTTTTCAGCAGGTCTCGGCGATCTGTTTGTTATCCGCAACGCCGGCAACCTGATTGGTTCCTTTGAAACCGGCTCTGCCGAATATGCCGCAGAGCATCTGAAAACTCCTCTGATCGTGGTACTCGGTCACACCCACTGCGGTGCTGTGCACGCTGCCCTCCACGGCGACGGGGAACATAGTGTACGCTATATTACCGATGAAATCAAAGCAGCTGTTAAAGGCGAAACAGATCCCCGGGCATGCGAATGGATCAATGCACGCAACAGCGTAAAAAAACTGCTCGAAAGCCCGCTTCTTTCTGATCTGGTAAAAAAAGGAGAACTCGCAGTCCTGCCTGCCGTATACGACATTGAAACCGGTATTGTCGCATTTGAAGAATCTTAAAGACATGCTTTTAACATATTTTTAAATTCAGCAGCCAGGCTGTAATTGATACAATCTGATTAATA
>JAUNPP010000004.1:7456-55323 GCA_030536685.1 Lachnospiraceae bacterium | reverse complement strand
GAAGAAGGTCGTGAAGAAGGTCGCGCGCAGGGCAGGACAGAAACAAAAAAAGAAACTGCTGTCAATCTGCATCTGATGGGGATGGAATATGATGTGATAGCAAAAGCACTCAATACAGATATCGAGATGGTTGAAGAATGGCTGAAAGACAGTGAAAGATAATAAAAAGAGTAGTTATGAATTCAGGAAGGATTAAATTTAAATAATCTGGTTAGATTATCGGGCTAAAAACTCTTTCCCCGAAGAATGTTTCTGTTTAAAGTATTCTTCGGGGATTTCTGTCAAAACTTTTGAACTTTATCTTTATATAGTACGTATACGCTGGGCATTATGCCGTCTGTTTCTGTCTTGCAGTGTAAATTATGGCACCTGCTGCAACCAGAATGAGAATCATTCCGTATACCGGGAAAGTTGCTGCGATATTTTCCGTATGCAGGATGGTATCTTTTAAAAACAGTAAGAAGTATGGAACGGGGAACCCACAGATGGAGTTTACAGTTCCGGTGATACCGATGGCAGTACCGGCCATTTCTTCGGGAACTACTACGGTACACCGCATCCACCAGTAAGAATATACATTCCCCCAGGCCAGCCCCATAACAGTACTGACTGTCAGCGCCAGTATGCTGGAAGGGAAAAAGGCAAGCAGGAAGAAACCGGCGGAAAGAAGAATATAGGAAGGAATACCGGTTTTGTCTTTAAGCTTACTGTAAGTAAAACCGAACAGGGAGCAGGCGATAAAAGATCCGACGGAACCGGCTGTGGCAAGAAGACCTGTAAAAGCAGAGTTTCCCAGCTGGTTGCCAGATACATACAGGTCAATCATACCTGTAATGGTGTAATAACAAAAACCTGTTAGAAATAGAGAAATTAACAGCGGAACCAGTTTTCTGTACCAGCCCTTAGTTCCTTTTGCCTTTGTGGCAGCACCATTGGGGATGCTATGGGGAATGGGCGGACAGGAAGGAATAAAAAATATGATCATGATGATTAGCGGTATGGAAAACCAGTTAACAGCGAAAGCCAGTTTCCAGTTGCTTACAGCTAGATTTCCGGCTGCCAGCATAACAATGCCGCCGATAATCGCCATAGCAGCATTATACCATCCGACAATTCGTCCACGTTCATTTTCAGCAGGATAACAGTCCGTGATAATGCCCATGGCAGCGGTACTGGTAAGCCCATAACATATACCGGCTGCCAGAAGACGCATGATGATCATATAGATTTGGTTGTCTACAGCGGCTCCTCCGATGGCGGAAAAGGCATATAATATGTAGCCAGTCAGCATAATTGTTTTTTTATCCATTTTATCGCATAATCTGCCTGCAATCGGGCAGGCAATCAGACCGGCGATACCGGGACCAGTCAGCATCAGATTCACTGCCCATGCGTCATAGAGCTCATAAAGCCTGGAAACGATAACGCTGATAATACCGCCGCCCATAATGCTTGCAGTGCTGAGAAACAGTGTGATCATTAGAAGCAGATTTTGAGTTTTTGAGCGTGTCTTCATAAGTTTTCTCCTTTGTGTTTGCGGGAATGATTTGTCCACAGGAATATGTTTGTCCACAGGAAGGATTCCTGCCAAATGTTTCACATGTTAAAAATGTTAAATTAGAACATTTCAAGGCTCATGCGGTCGATTTCAGCGCTGATAGTTTCATAAACACCAGGAAAAGTAGACATGGGACCGCCCTGAGAACCACAGGGAATGTAATACTTTGTACCAAAGGTTTTACATGCTTCTTCTACTCGTTTGGAAACTACCTCTTTTGTCCATCCGGGGAAATCAACGGTTGCACTGTCGATTCCTCCCATGAAAGAAATCTGACCGCCGTATTTTTCAATCAGTTCGGGGATGTTATTTGATTTCATAACGCCCTGCCAGATATCAATGCCCATTTCAATCATATAAGGAACGAGTGTGGCTGCGTAAGAATCGGAGTGATGTACGATCAATTCTACTCCATGTTTTTTATAGAAGCCATACAGTTCTTTATAGCAGTCAAGAAAGAATTCTTCGAACATGGCAGGGGAGATAAATGTGGAAATCTGGCTGCCCCAGTCATCGTGGTGGAAAAGCGCGTCCGGGTGAAGCTTTTCGCAGAGGAGATCGGCGTATTGTAATTCCCATTCGGTAAGGTAGCGGATCAGATCCTTCATTTCATCCGGATTTGTATAGAAGGCTACCATGGCCTCTTCGATGGACATCAGATAGTGGCAGCGTTCAAACAGACCGGGAGCGATGAATGCTGCGGCAAATACATCGCTGCGGTCGGCAGCTTCGGCATTTTTTTGAGCCGTTTCCCACATGGAATCCGGGAAGATCAGGTTGGGGGCTTTTACGGTTTCTTTCCAATCTTCGATATCCTTGCATACAATCTTTTCAGGTGTGTGGACAGGAAATGCTCCGGGTGTGCCTTCCGGCCAGGACATGGTTACACCCCAGTTGTTTACAACATTATGTTGTCCATATGCGGGATACGGATCTGTCATGGTAAAAGGATCTCCGTATATAAAATGAAGAAATTCGTACTGATTTACGAATCGGTCGGGAGTTCCACCGTGAATAGTTTCGAGCAGATTCTGGCGTTTTGTTAACATAGATAAACCTCCTGAGCAGTAATGAAACAGCTGTCTGCTACTATTTACAGTAATGTCTGCTTTCTTTGCTTTTATATATTTTTGCATTGCGTTTTTCATTGTTTTATATATAATATATAAATGGAAAACTTCAATAAAAATCAGATGATTTAGAAGAAAAATATGTGAATTACTGCTTGAAAAACAGCTGTTTTTTCTGAATTTTTAAGCTGGTATTATCATAACACCCATATTTTAAAGAAACAATTTGCCAAAGTATATGTTTGTTGAAGTTTAATTTATATAAAATGTATAAATGAAAGGAAACTTATGAATCTGAATGTATACCTGATCAACGATTATATAGATCTGCCCGTGGAAAAAGCGGTTTTGCACAGCAGTACGCTGAAAAGAGAGCTGTCCGGAATTTCATTTTACAGGACGAAAGATCAGAAGTCTCCTGAAAGAGAAAATATTATAATTACTTCTGATATTTTGCTGAAGCCCTTACTGGAAAAAGATTCACAGCTTTGCATATTGTGCCGAGGTGTGCCGGTGGATACAGCGGTACCCGAAACGGCAGATGTTATTTTTGTATCAGAAGAGTATGAAGAGATGGAAATTTATGAAAAGCTGCAGCAGCTCTTTAAGAGATTTTACCAGTGGGAAATGCAGATGGGTAAGATGGTTATGAACGGTGCATCCATGCAGGCAATGGGAAATATTGCGATGGAATTTCTGTATAACCCGATTGCATTGTATACGGTGAACCATCAGCTGATCTTTTACAGTGAACGGAAAAAGGAAGGGCGGTTTCAGATGTTTCATGAAGAATATCTGAATACTTATCTGCCTGATTCGGAGATTGATAATCTGAAGCTCAATGAAGAATTTCGGGAAACGATGGAAAAAGAAGATCCTGATATATTTTCTGATAGAACATGGGGGTACAGGATTCTTTACTATAACGTAAGAATTTCCGGGCTTTATGTGGCTCGGGTGATGGCATTGGAAATTGATCGTCCGTTAAAGGACAGTGATGCCTGTCTTCTGGTTTTTCTGGCAGAGCATTTGAAACAGCTTATGCAGAAACAGAATATTGTAGTGAACAGACACCCTGAACAGTTTGATACCTGCATCAATATGCTGCTGGCGCGGCAGAAGGTAGATGCAGAACAGCTGGCTTCTGTAATGAGTAAGCTGAAATGGAAGATAGAGGATGAGTATTTTTGTTCCGTGATAAAAATCAGCAGCTATGATCGCGCGATTTGTTCTGTTCCCAATCTGTGTATTCGACTGGAGGAAAATATAAAAGGCGGATGTGCCGTTTTGCTGGCAGATGAAATTCTCCTTCTGGTTAATTTGCGGGTGGGAAATGCAACAAGGGAGGAAAGTCTTATGGCGCTGGCTTATATTTTGCGGGAAGGGCTTTTGAAGGCGGGGGTAAGTAATTGCTTTCGGTCTATGGCGGTTTTGAGCGATTATTATGAACAGGCCAAAAATGCACTGCGGATAGGAGAGGTTCAGAATGAAACACTTTGGTGCTATCGCTATGAGTCCTATTCGCTGCAGCATAAACTGGAACGGCTTGCAGGAGAGTACAGCATTCGTTCCTTATGTCCGCAGGGGCTGTTGAAGCTAATGGAATATGATTTGAAAAATAATCGCAATTACAGCTACGCACTGAAGATCTATCTGGAACAGAATATGAGTATTGCGAAGACTATTCGGATCCTGTATTTGCAGAGAGCTACTTTTTTATATCAGCTGAGAAGAATTGGCGAGATATCAGGGCTGAAACTGGAGGATTACAGAGTCAGACTGGAGCTTTTGATCGTGTTTGAACTGATGGAGGAGCGGGGACTGGATTTAAAAGAAAAGAATAAGCTTTGAAGGAATAACAGCTTTAAAAAGGTAAAAAGTTTGAAGCAGCAAAAGTTTTGAAGTGATAATTTTGAAAAAAACACAGCAGTTTGCATAAATAAAAAAACAAAAATTATGCAAATTGCTGCTGGACATTTCAAAAATCATTTGCTATCATTGATGTTGTCAGTTAGGTTGTAACTCTTTGAGGCATTACTAATGGCATCTGTACAGTTAGGTAAGATGTCTTTATGTTTCGAAGGGTTTTTTGTTTTTTTGGAGTAGGTTGGTGGTTTTGGATGCGTGTGATCAAAAAGTTGAATAACAATTTTGCAATCTGCGTAGACGGAGAAGGGCAGGAGCTGATTGCTTATGGAAAAGGAATTGGTTTTCCGAAAGTCCCTTATGAAATTACCGATCTCAATGTGATCGATCGAACGTTTTACGACATTGATTCCAGATATCTGGCTCTGTTGAATGAACTTCCTGAAAAGGTGTTTCATTTTACGGTAAAGCTTGTGGATATAGCGAGGAATGAGCTGCAGTATGAGTTGAATCCCAATCTGGTGCTGACTCTGGCAGACCATATCAGTTTCTGTATCGAAAGAGCCAGAAAGAATATTTATGTTCAGATGCCGTTGATCTATGAACTGGAACAGAGCTATCCGAAAGAGGGAAAGCTTGGAAGATATGCGGTGAAACAGATTGAAAGGCGCTTTGCTATCCGCCTCAATCCGAATGAAGCTTCCGGTATTGCCGCAAGCTTTGTGAATGCGCGATACAGTTCCAAGTCGAGGATGGATGTTGCGATGCGCTGGCAGATGCAGTTTGATGAGATACTGGAGGATACGATCAGTATCGTAGAAGACGAGATTGGCATTGTAATTGACCGGGATTCGTTCAATTTCGCCAGATATTCGTCCCATCTGATGTATCTGCTGAAACGAATCAGCAGCAATCAGGCGCTTGATACGGATAATGGCATCATGTATCAGTCGCTCCGGGAAGAATTTCAGGAGATTGCCGAATGCGTTGACCTGATTGATAAATATTTTGGGGAAAAGTGGAAGTTTTCACTTTCCGATGAAGAAAAGTTATACTTGATTTTACATGTGAATCGAATATGTGTAAGAGAAGGATTGTAACCTTTGGGCATTACCTTCCATAGCAGATACATGCTTGCTGCGTGTATTGGTTATGGAAGGTTTTTTATTGCCGAATTTAAGACATCTTGCTGTCGGATTTAAAGCATCGTGTTGTCGAAATCAAGGAATCTTGCTGTCGAAATTAAGGCATTGTGTTGTCACATTTAAGGTATCTTATTGCCGGATTTAAGGCAGTTTAGGAGAAATTCAGCTATAAGGCTGAGGAATTACTTATTATCTAAGGAGGAGAATCATGGCTGAAAAGAACAAGAGAATAGCCGAAGAGGTACTCGCTGCAGTTGGCGGTGCCGCAAACATCACATCCGTTACTCATTGCATGACCCGACTTCGTTTTATACTGAAGGATCAGAGTATCCCAGCTAAAAATGGGATAGAGAGTATTAAAGGCGTTGTGGGAACAAACATTGCCGGTGGACAGTACCAGGTAATTATCGGAAATTCAGTTGGAAACGTCTACAAGGAAATCGTGGCAATGGGTGGTATATCGGATACTGCTTCAGGAGAGGCTGCAAAGGAAAAAGTAAACCCGGTTAATGCGGTTCTGGATTTTATTTCAGGATGTATGACGCCTTTGCTTTCTGCGATTATTGCAGGTGGTTTAATTAAGGTACTGCTCGTTGTTTTTGGACCGAGTTTGTTTGGCGTGCTGGAAAAAACAGGTGATACTTATATTCTGATGAATGCATTGGGTGATGCGCCGTTTTATTTCCTGCCCATTCTTATAGCATTTAATGCTTCAAAGAAATTAAATTGTAACTCATATCTTGCAATGATGGTAGCATCGGTACTGGTTTATCCGAGTGTGATTACATTGCTTGGCGGTGAAACTGCAACTTATTTATTCGGAGTAATTCCGGTTGTTCATGGAAGCTATTCTTCTTCTATTATTCCTGCGATGTTATCAACGATTATGCTGAAATATGTGGAAATCCTGGTTGAAAAAATCACGCCGGACTGGTCAAAGAACTTCCTGAAACCGCTGTTGATCGTAGTGATTGCTGCTCCAATCGCATTGTGTGCGATTGCTCCGCTGGGACTTCTGATCGGTAATGGACTTCAGATGATACTGAATACTATTTATGCATTTGCTCCCTGGCTGGCAATGGCTGTATTTTCCGGTTTGATGCCTTTCATTGTAATGACAGGTATGCATGGAGCGCTGGTTCCCACCTGTATAATGGCGCTGTCTTCTCCCGGATATGACACACTGCTGATCCCTGCGATGCTGGCCAGCAATATTGCTCAGGCAGGCGCAACATTTGGTGTAGCAGCAAAAACAAAAGATACAGATTTGCGTCAGATCGCAATTCCTGCAGGTATTTCCGCACTGCTTGCCGGTGTTACAGAGCCTGCAATGTATGGTGTAACGCTTCGTTTGAAAAAACCTATGGCTGCTGCATGTATCGCAAGTACACTCGGCGGTTTGATCAGCGGTATTGTGGAACTGAAAGGATATGCCTTTGCAACTCCCTGTGCAACCGCTATTGTACAGTTTATTGCACCGCACGGAAACAGCAATTTCATCTTTGGAGTGATTGTTGCATGTGTATCCTTCGGTCTCGCTTTCGTTCTTTCTTTTATCTTAACAAAAAATGATAAAGAAAATGAAGCAGATGAAAAAGCTGCTGTACAGACAAAAGAAGAATCTGTTAAAATGGAAGAAAAAACGGTTTCCTGTGGCCACGCAGGTACAGAAATGGAAATCTGTGCACCGGTTAAAGGAGAAGTAATTCCTTTAAATCAGGTGA
This sequence comes from Lachnospiraceae bacterium, assembly GCA_030536685.1. Lineage (GTDB taxonomy): Bacteria > Bacillota > Clostridia > Lachnospirales > Lachnospiraceae > TWA4. Next base: position 47,960 of record JAUNPP010000004.1, on the reverse strand, counting down.
AAGATAATACATTCGCATCCGGTATTCTGGGTGAAGGATTTGCGGTAATCCCCTCTGAGGGCAAGGTATATGCTCCTTTTGACGGGGTATGTGAAAACCTGTTTGAAACGCTTCATGCTCTGGGTCTGACCTCCGTAAATGGTGTGGAGCTTCTGATTCATGTAGGACTTGAAACCGTTGCTTTAAACGGAGCGCCTTTTAAAGCGCATATTTCAAGCGGCGATCATTTTAAAAAAGGTGATCTGCTGTTGGAATTTGATATAGATGCCATTAAAAAGGCAGGATGCGAAATACAGACTCCTGTTATTGTAACAAATGCAGAAGAACTGGAAGAAGTTACTGTCAAAAACAACAAAATTGTGATTGGAGGTTGAGAAAAATGGGATTTTCTGAAAATTTTCTTTGGGGCGGCGCAACAGCTGCAAATCAGTGTGAAGGCGCATGGGATACAGATGGCAAAGGGATTTCTGTTTCCGATATCTGTACCGGCGGCAAATTTGGCCAGAGCAAACGGATCACACCTGTTTTAGAGGATGGAGTATTCTATCCCAGCCATGAAGCGATTCGTCATTACGATCGTTTCAGAGAGGATATCGCTCTTTTTGCGGAAATGGGCTTTAAATGCTATCGTTTTTCCATTAACTGGACTCGCATTTTCCCGAATGGCGATGAAGCAGAACCGAATGAAGCAGGCCTTAAACATTACGACGAGGTGATCGATGAATGTCTGAAATACGGTATTGAACCGGTCATTACTATTTCTCATTATGAAGTACCCTTCGGTCTGACAAAAAAGTGTAATTCATGGGTGAGCCGTGAGATGATTCAGTATTACCTGAATTATTGTCATGCGATTTTTACTCGCTATAAAGGAAAAGTAAAATACTGGCTGACATTTAATGAAATTAACAGTTCAGTTTCTCCGATAGGCGCACTGCTGAATCAGGGAATTTTGAACGATCTGGAAAATCCGACTGAATTTAAGAAACAGCCTGATATTCCCGGACAGCGTTATCAGGGTCTGCATCATATGTTCGTTGCATCTGCTCTGGCAGTGAAAATGGCACATGAAATCGATCCCGCCTGCAAGGTCGGCAATATGGTAGTTTATTCTGCATGCTATCCTCTGACCTGTCTTCCTGAAGATATACTTGCCGCACAGCGCTATAATCGTCTGTACAATTACTATTGCACAGATGTTCAGGTAAAAGGAGCTTACCCTGCTTATGCAGACAAATTATTAAAGGATATGGGCGTGACGCTGGTAAAAGAACCGGGAGATGATGAAATACTGAAAAACGGAACCGTAGATTTCATTAGTTTTTCCTATTATATGTCCTGCTGCCAGAGTGCAGACCCCGCTAAGAAGAGCGGAGAAGGCAATATTCTCGGAGGAATTCCTAATCCCTACCTGAAATCTTCCGAATGGGGATGGCAGATTGACCCTGAAGGTCTTCGTTATGCTCTGAACGATCTGAGCGACCGCTATCAGGTGCCGCTGATGGTTGTGGAAAATGGTCTCGGAGCAAAGGATGAGATTGAAGCAGATGGTTCGATTCGTGATGATTATCGTATTGATTATCTGAAAGAACACATCGAGCAGATGAAGCTTGCTGTAGAAGACGGTGTGGATTTAATGGGCTATACTCCCTGGGGATGTATTGATCTGGTATCTGCATCAACAGGAGAATATGCAAAGAGATACGGTATGATCTACGTTCGCCGCTATGATGATGGAACAGGCGATTTTGCCCGTATGAAGAAAAAATCATTCTTCTGGTATAAGAAAGTAATTGAAACTAATGGAGAAGATTTAAGTAATCAGGCAGAATAAGAAAAAAATATTGTGCAACAGGCTGTGTCAATAGAAAATTATTACATGAAAAACTGTTGACATTTAAACCCGGCTGTGCTATTATATCACAGTCGGGTTTGCGCCTGACAGGTACAGGGGTGTAGTTCATCGGTAGAATGGCGGTCTCCAAAACCTCAGAGAAAGGTTCGACTCCTTTCACCCCTGCTTATAAGCTGATTCAGTTTTATTCTGAATCAGCTTTTTTTGTACGCTCAGCTTTTTATATGATTCGGAAAATATATTGGAAAATATATTTTGGGGCAAAGAGGAAATCTTTATAAAAACTCTGACAGAAAAATAAAATTTTCAATTCGTTTTGACAGAAATTTTAATAATATTTCATAAATTGATTATTGAATTTAGTTTATCAACATCGTATAATGAATCCATACGCAACGTGAAATAGATCAGATGAGAACTGATTCGAATTTGAATTGGAGGTACAGTATGAAGAAGATTATTAACGGTGTTGATCAGGTTGAGAACGAGATGATCCTTGGTATGGTGAAGGCATATCCTCAGTATCTGAGAAAGCTGGATTGCGGCAACGTAGTGGTACGGGCTTCTAAAAAAGAAGGTAAGGTTGCTTTGATCAGCGGCGGCGGCAGCGGTCATGAACCGGCACACGGCGGTTATGTCGGGGAAGGTATGCTGGATGCGGCTGTGGCAGGTGCGGTCTTTACTTCTCCTACGCCGGATCAGATTCTGGAAGGGATTAAGGCGGTTGCGACAGATCAGGGTGTTTTGATGGTTATTAAGAATTATACAGGCGATGTTATGAATTTTGAGATGGCCGGTGAGATGGCTGAGATGGAGGGGATTTCAGTTAAGCAGGTCGTTGTGAATGATGACGTGGCTGTAAAAGACAGTTTATATACCGTGGGACGCCGTGGTGTTGCGGGAACTGTTTTTGTACATAAGATTGCAGGCGCAAAGGCTGAGACAGGCGCTTCGCTTGACGAGGTACAGGCAGCTGCTCAGAAGGTTATTGATAATGTGCGGACAATGGGCATGGCAATTACACCCTGTACAGTACCGGCTTCCGGAAAGCCCGGTTTTGAGCTGAGTGACGATGAGATGGAAGTGGGAATCGGTATTCATGGAGAGCCCGGTACACATCGTGAGCCGTTAAAACAGGCTGATGAGATCGTGGATATGCTGCTTGAGAAGATCCTGGCTGATATTGATTATTCCGGCAGCGAAGTAGCTGTTATGATCAACGGTTCAGGCGCAACACCGCTGATGGAGCTGTTTATTATCAACAACCATGTAGCGGATGTACTTGCTTCAAAGGGAATCAAGGTATATAAGACATATGCGGGAAATTATATGACTTCTATCGAGATGGCGGGATTTTCAATCTCTCTGCTTCGTCTGGATGACGAACTGAAGGAGCTTCTGGATGCGAAGGCAGATACGCCTGCTTTTAAAGAGTGATAGACAGCAGCACAGGAGGCAGCGCGATGATTTGTAATATTGAAGTAATTAAGATTCTTGACAGAATCGGTGATAAGATTATTGAGGAGAAGGACTTTCTGACGGAGCTTGACAGGCCGATCGGAGATAATGATCATGGAATCAACATGGCAAAGGGATTTACCGAGGTGAAGAAGGTTTTTGAAACCTGGGAAGAGAACGAGACGACGGAGAATCAGGAGCTTGGCAGCGTTTTTAAGACGGTTGGCATGACGCTGGTTTCAAAGGTGGGAGGTTCTTCAGGCCCTCTTTACGGCACTGCCTTTATGAAGATGGGAATGCTGTTAGGCGGTAAAAAGGAGATGAGTTTTCCGGAGTTTCTGGCGGCATTTCAGGCAGGTGTGGAAGGCGTAGGACAGAGAGGCCGTTCCACAACGGAGGAAAAAACGATGCTGGATGCGATGGTGCCGGCTTTGAATGCGATGAAGGAAGCTTATGAAGCGGATAAGGATGTAAAGGCAGCATTTACCGCGGGTGTGAAGGCGGCTGAGGCTGGTGTGGAACATACGAAGGATCTGATTGCGACGAAGGGACGTGCAAGCTATGTGGGTGAACGCGGAATCGGACATCAGGATCCGGGAGCAACCTCCTTTACGATGATGCTTCAGACAGCAGAAAAGTATTTGTAAGAGGCATTGGCGGAGGGCATTTGAATGGTTGGAATTGTTATTGTATCACATAGCAGGAATCTTGCAGACAGCATTGTAGAGCTTACAGGTCTGATGGCGGCGGGAGCAAAGGTTGCAGCAGCCGGAGGACTTGAGGACGGAGGCTTTGGAACAGATTTTCAGAAGATTTATCAGGCCATTGATTCGGTGTATTCAGAGGATGGCGTGATCGTTCTGATGGATATGGGAAGTGCGGTTATGACGACGGAGATGGTGCTGGAAGCCTATGGATCTGATAAGGTATCGATGGCAGACTGCCCGGTGGTAGAAGGCGCTGTGGTCGCTACTGTCAGCGCGCAGGCCGGAATGAGCCGGGAAGAGATTCTTTCTTCCTTAAAAGAGGTGGGAATGACTGCAAAATTCTGAGATGATCAAAGAAGACTGAAGATTTACGGAAGCCGCAGATTTGCTGTTTTTTGCTTTTTTCATGGAATACTGAACATTTATGGGGAAATAACCTTTGAACAGTAGCGCACAGGATGACAGCAATAAACAGTAACTCTGCGGCTTCTTGTTATCATGCGGCTTCTTGTTATCATAATGAACTTGGTGTATACTGTAGCTGTTGTTTTAGGATATTAGGCGGGAATTTATGGAAGTCCGCAGTCTGGAGGTGTGGATTTGGAACAGAAGGTAGAGTTTCTGGAAGGATTTTTGAAGGAATTAGGCAGATATTGTGATGCTTCCGGTCAGACAGATAACTGGTATGAGAGTATGAAGAAAAAACTGGGTAAAGACCAGGAGATGCGAAGGGTCCGCAATGAGGACAGTTACCGGCAGCAGCAGGCAGCATTTAAGGCGATGCAGGAGAAGGCGGTAAGAGAACGGGACGAGATGCAGGAAAAGATACGCGGAAAGATCTTTCAGAAGAAAGAACTGATGCGTAAGAATATAGAAACAAATTTAAGAGTGAGAGACCGGATATTAAGCAGAAAGAATGAAATTCTGAGACCGGAATTTTTTCAGTATGCATATCGATACCGGGCTTACGGTGATTTTTATCCTCAGATTACCCGGCTTGAGGATTATAAAGAGCTGGATCTGGCGGAGATGATCGACCGGATCAATGACAATAAAACAAGCCTGTGGATCAATCGGCTGAAGGTTTTGTTTAAAAGCGAAGATATGATGGTGGAGTATGCTTCCTTTGCCAATCTGATCGGAAAGGCACGTTACCTTTGTGAGGTGGATAATGATGCGCTGAGAGAAAAGGGGAATGTGGAGATCCAGCAGCTGGAAAAACAGCTGGAAGAAGCCGATGAACGGTTTATGGAGGCTGCTTCCGAAGCGATGAAGAAGCAGAAAAAGATTCAGATTGAGAATGAGGCTTATCAGAAGATGTTTGAGCAGGCATGTGAAGCAGAAACAAGGCATTTGCGGGAAGATTACCAGAATCGGCAGATGAAGAATTATGAAGCGTTCAGAGACCTGCTGAAAGAAAAGTATCCTTCACAGGAGATGGAACAAATCTATAAAAGCTTCGAGGAGGCGGAAAGAGCACAGAAAAAGTTTATTTGTTCGGATGGCATACCGCTTCCGGCAAAGCTTGGGCGTCTCTGGTTTGAGGGAACGGAAACTTTAAAGAATACATACATTAAACAGCTCCTGGAAAAGGATTATGCGTTCATGATTCATGAAGGCAGGCTTTCGATTCCCGGCATAGCATAGAGAGAAGGTGCAGGAAGAATGATTATACTTGAGGGACAGAAGGACATTTACATGCCGGTACGTCAGATTTCAAAGGGAACCGGAGAAGCCGGGATCTACCTTTGCGAAAATCAGCAGGGTGAGAAGTTTGCTGCACGGATTTATCGTGATATGAACGGAATCTGTAATCCGGTACGCAAATTTTTGTATCAGACGGAAAATCCTTATCTGATGAAGCTTTGGGATCACGGAGTATCGGAAATCCAGGGGAATAAGTGTGCGTATGAGATATTTGAATACATGGAACAGGGAACTTTGGCTTCAGGAGCTCCTCTGGATGAATATTATGTGGAAAAGACCGTGATTCCCTGTATAAATGAAGCGATTAACGGCATGCATGAGGCTGGATTTCTGCATCGTGACATTAAGCCGGATAATATGTACCGTGCTGTCCTGGCGGATGGAACGGAGTGTGCAAAGCTGGGTGATTTTGGTATCAGTGTGGCGCTGGGAAAAGAGAAAAGCTACTGTGATGCCGCGCTTGCTTTTACGCCGGGCTATGCTCCTGCGGAGGTTCTGGGAACTGGTATGTACTCGGCTGCTTCCGATTATTATGGACTGGCGGTGAGTATTTATTATCTTCTGACAGGCAGACAGATTTATGAAGGGCTGAGCCCGGATGAAATTATGATAAAAACCCGCAGAGGGGAACTGATGCGTTATGAGGGCGTAAGCAAACGCCTGGCAGGACTTTTGGAGGGACTGACTGTTCAGGATCCGAGATACCGCTGGGGCTACAAAGAAGTAAAGGCGTGGCTTTCGGGCGCGAATGTGCCGATTTTCCGTTATTCTCAGGAAGAGCAGCTGTTGGATGTGCCTTATCAGTTGACTGCAAATGTCAGCTGCAGCAGCCTGCGCGAACTGTCAGAGGCAATCTGTCAGTACCCGGAAGAGGGGAAAAAGCATTTGTATGACGGGCTGCTGTCGGACAGCCTGCGCCGTCAGTATCAGCATTTATCCAATACATTGTCAGATCTGACCGTGAATCGTTTTCCGCATGCACATAATGCGGGACTGGCTGCGGCAATTCATTTGCTGAATCCTGCATCGGAAGGGTTTTTCTGGAATGGAAGAAAATATAAAGGGCTTTTTGCACTTTTAAATGATCTGCGGCAGGAGGTAGCGGAAGGAGCATTGTATTCTTCTTCGGAGGAACTGCTTGCCAGCCGGATTTTGAGTTATTATTATGAAGATATCCTGTCAAAGGATGATATGGAGCTGTTGAAATCTGTGGAGAATGAAGCACAGAATCATCCGCTTCGAGCCGCCTGTGAGCTGGTGGTGAAGATGCTGCCTGACCCGGTTTATCAGCCGCAGAAGGATGTTCAGGTAAAAGATATCATTTCCTACATCAATTTTCTGGAGAAAAATCAGATTGGTTTTACCAAACAGGTTTATCAGGATTTTAATAAAGAATATTTCAGATGCTGGCTTGGGGCGATTGGCTATAGTATTGCATTCAGGGAATGGCGGGAGTTCTTCTATAAAGGAGGACGTATTGCCCAGGATGAACGGATTACAGGGAATGTATGTCAGTTTCTGGAAAGAATATGTCCCAAAAAACAGGCAGTGCTGCGCCAGCTGGTCATTCGTGAGCTGGAGAGTGGGCCCGAATACTGGCTGAAAAGCCATCTGAGTCTTTACGAGATGGATGAGATGATGGAGCATATGGCACAGGAAAGTTTTGAAAGCATCACGTATACGGAAGAAATGTCTATTCCGGAACTGATGCGTGCCCAGCATGAGATGAAGGAATATATGTATGAGCTGCGCAGGGATTTCTTAAACAACCCGGAATTATATCGGCTGGGTGTTTATGATGTGACGGATTACCGGATTGTCAGCAAACAGACGGATGCGTACTTTGTACAGGGGGCTGATCATGAATATGTGCCGGTTGGATGGCTGAGAGAGCGGGGCGGACTTCAGAACAAAAGTCTGATCCAAAAGGGGTTTGAGGAGATGAGAACTTCTGCGGCCAGGTATATGAATCAGTTTTCTGAAAAGATACGTGCATGGGGCAGAGAATGTCAGGTGGTCTGCCAGGAGAAACAGCAGAAACGCCAGGCGCCGGGAGTTTTGGGAGGTTTTATCTCTCTTTTGGGCGGAGTGGTGCTTATGTTCTTCTGCAGCATTTTGTCGCAGAATTATCTGGAAGGAAGCGGAGTTGTGTCAAAGGCCGGATTTATGCTGACCTTTTTAGCCGTTATGCTGTGTATGGCTGCGGGAGTGGTTCGGCTTGCTCAGTACCGTCTGTGGAGAAGAATGGTACATTCTGTGGATAACCTGAATGATATTGCTTCGGAAGTGGACAGGCTTCGTAAGGATATGGAACTGGATGAAATTGACTCGGTAAATGAGATTTCACCGGCGGCGCACAATCTGGAGATGGAAGCGCAGGCAGAACGGGCATACAGCGGCTATCTGGCGATCTATCGTAAATTAAAGAACGGATTATTAAGATATTATCTGATTTTTATGATATCATTTTGTATTCTGGGTACAGGTTTGTATATGGATGGAGTGATCTCACTTCACGGAGGTGATGTGATCGGCCAGGTGACCTCATTATTTCAGAAAAATGACAAAAAAGAAAGCCAGGAAGGCGAAACCAGGGCGAGCGATGTGTTTAAAGTGTCAGTAAAGAGCGCCCGTTTGCGCGCCGGAGCCGGAACTTCATATGAGATACTGAATTCCTATGAAAAGGGAACGGAGGTAAATACAACCGGAAAATCACAATCAGATGGATCGCATATCTGGTATCAGGTGATAACACCTGATGGAACAACCGGCTGGATGCGGGATGATATGATTTCAAGATAAGAGCAGAGGATAAATGAAATGGCGAAAGTCATCCAACAGGTTTTGCAGCCTCGTTGGTGTCTTTCGCAGAAAGGCGGATTGCAGGTATGAATGAACTGGAAACTTTAAAATCGTGGGTGGAGGAGAGCAATAATATTGTATTTTTTGGAGGTGCAGGTGTTTCGACAGAAAGCAATGTACCTGATTTTAGAAGTGCAGATGGTCTTTACAATATGAAGTATGCCTATCCGCCGGAAACAATTATCAGTCATAGCTTTTATATGCGCAATACAGAGGAATTTTTCCGCTTTTATAAGGACAGGATGCTTTACCCTGAAGCAAAACCGAATGCTGCCCATCTGGCGCTTGCGAAGCTGGAGCAGGAAGGTAAGTTAAAAGCTGTTATTACGCAGAATATTGACGGTCTGCATCAGGCAGCGGGAAGCAAGGAGGTGCTGGAGCTTCATGGTTCGGTTCATCGGAATTACTGCAGCCGCTGCGGTGAATTTTACGATATGAACGATATTCTGGAGAAGGAGGGAGTTCCGTACTGCAGCTGCGGAGGCGTGATTAAGCCGGATGTGGTATTGTATGAGGAAAGCCTCGACAGTGATGTGATCAGCAAATCACTTCGTTATATCAGTGAAGCAGATGTGCTGATCATAGGAGGAACCTCTCTGACTGTCTATCCGGCAGCAGGTTTTATTGACTATTACAGAGGCAATAAGCTGGTTTTGATCAATAAATCGGTAACGCCTATGGATCGTCAGGCTAATCTGGTGATCAATCAGCCGATTGGTCAGGTGATGAGTATGTTTTTATCTTGAAATTCAATAAGACTCCCGCTTCTATAAGTGGCGAGTTATAAGAAACTATTAAAGAATTGCGGAAAGTTGGAAGCCTTAATGGAACGATTAAATTATGAACCGGGCGATGTGGTACGTTTGAAAAAACCTCATCCCTGCGGAAGCTACGAATGGGAGATCCTGCGTGTGGGTATGGATTTCCGTCTAAAATGTACTGGCTGCGGGCATATGATTATGGTACCGCGCAAAACGGTGGAGAAAAGCACAAAGGAACTGAAGAAAAAAGAAAAGTCATAGACTATCATATAGTATTGTAAAGAAAATTGAAAAAGTACTGTAAAGAAAATTGGAAAAATGCTTGCAAAACCAGTGTTTTTGTGTTAGAATCAAAAACTGTGATAAATTTTAATCCTTGCTCCCGCAAGGGGGCCACAAAGTCCACAAGGAGGTAGTGCTAAATGTATAAGTATGAATTAGCTGTTGTTTTAAGCGTAAAACTTGAAGAAGAAGAAAGAGCAGCGGCAATCGAAAAAGTAAAAGGTTATATCGCTCGTTTTAACGGCAACGTAACTGGCGTGGATGAATGGGGTAAGAAGAGACTTGCTTACGAAATTCAGAAGACCAGAGAAGGTTTCTACTACTTTATTCAGTTCGAGACAGAAGATAACAACTGTCCTAACGAAGTAGAAGCTCACATTCGTTTAATGGAAAACGTTATCAGATACCTGGTAGTAAAACAGGAAGCATAAGCTTGTATCAAGAAAGCTTGAAACAGGAAGCTGAGTCACACTTCTGCTATAGAAAGATTTGGGTGAGTGAATGAACAAGGTTATTTTAATGGGGAGACTTACAAGAGATCCCGATGTCAGATATTCAAACCAGGGCGACCGTCAGCTGGCAGTGGCAAGATATACTCTTGCGGTTGACAGAAGATTTCGCAGAAACAGCGATAACAATGAACAGACTGCTGATTTTATCAGCTGTGTAGCATTTGATCGTCAGGCCGAGTTTGCTGAAAAGTATCTGAGAAAAGGCACCAGAATGGTTGTAAGCGGCCGTCTGCAGACTGGAAGCTATACCAATAAAGATGGTGTAAAAGTTTACACAACAGATGTAGTAGTAGAAGAACAGGAATTTGCTGAGAGCAAGTCAGCTGCATCATCCTACAACGGAGGTGCACAGGACGGTTTTGGCGCAGGTCAGAGCTATGGTGGAAGCCAGAACTATGGCGGCGGTCAGAGCTACGGCGGTTTTGGTCAGCAGGGCGGTTCAAGACCCAGCCCCGCAAGTGCTGTCGGAGATGATTTTATGAATATTCCCGATGGTGTTGATGACGAAGGTCTTCCTTTTAACTAATATTTGTGATTCGTTTTTGATGATGCCGAAAGGCATGCGGTTAAGGAGGTTATAGCCATGGCTTACAATAAAGGTGAAAGATCAGATTCTCCCATGAAGAGAAGAAACGGCGGACGCAGAAGAAGAAAAGTTTGCGTATTCTGTGGTAAAGACGCTGGTATTGATTACAAGGATACAAACAAACTGAAAAGATACGTATCTGAAAGAGGTAAAATTCTTCCCAGAAGAATTACTGGCAACTGTGCAAAACATCAGAGAGCTCTTACTGTTGCAATCAAGAGAGCACGTCACGTTGCATTAATGCCTTACACACTGGATTAATTTCCACATAAAGCAGATGTACAGACCGCCATGTTCGAAAGAGCATGGCGGTTTTTGCATATCATGTTTTTCCAGCATCCGTTAAACCTGCAATATCGCAAAACTACAGCGGCGGAATTACAGTACAATCCTGTGAAAGGGACCATAGAGAACGCCGGTACTTAACGATTGGGCTGTCTGAAAGACAGTTCGAGAGTTTAGTTCCGTTGCGTTCGATCCGAGCGAGAGCGTGTCCCCGAACAGGATTGTACTGTAATGGAGCCTTCACAGCCTTTTATAACAATAAAAAAAACTATTATAAAAAGCTTGCGTTTACCGTGTTTTTGAGCATCATATGGATAGAAAACAGATGAATTTTCTGTTATTATGTGTTTGAGTTGGAAAAACAGAAAAGATGGAAAAGAAAGGATTGTGATCATTATGTCAGAAATAAGAGAACAGTGTATTGCTGCAGCGACAGAGATCTGTGAAGCAGCTGGATTGAAAAAAGGACAGATTCTTGTTGTGGGATGTTCTTCCAGTGAAGTTCTGGGAAAGAGGATTGGTTCTTATTCCAGCGAAGAGACCGCGCAGGAAATTTACGATGCCCTTCAGTCTGTACTGAAGCCGCGTGGTATTTACCTGGCAGCGCAGTGCTGTGAACATTTGAATCGTGCAATCATTGTAGAACGCAGCGCAGTGCCTTATGCGGAAATCTGTAATGTGGTACCTCAGCCGAAAGCAGGGGGGTCTTTTGCAACGGCTGCTTATCATGGAATGGAAGATCCTGTAGCGCTGGAGGAAATCAGGGCAGATGCAGGTCTGGATATCGGCAGTACTCTGATCGGAATGCATTTGAAGCATGTTGCAGTGCCGGTAAGACTGAGCATAAAGGTTATCGGGGAGGCTGCTCTTACTGCGGCCAGAACACGTCCCAAATTCATTGGCGGCTGCAGAGCAATCTATGATGATCGTCTGGGAGTTGACAACCGCAGATAACGAAGCAGTTTTCGGATTCTGTAAACTGGTGTCGCTGAAACAGTCGTAAAACAGTAAATACAGACGCTGCAAAAAAAATGGTTTAATTTTAAAAAATACATGACATTTTGAAATATCATGCTATATTGGTAGTGAAATGTATCTGGTACAGCATTGCATGATTAACTGGAATCTATGCAATGCTGTATTGTCGCTGGAACTGCAGCAGCATTTCATTAAGGGAGCAGAAGAGCTGATAGCGGATATTTAAGTGGTAAAGGAGTTTGGAATGATTAAAACAGAATGGAATCATATGCTTATGGATGTAGAAAAAACCTTGCAGCTGGGACGTGCTTATATGGAAGACGCGGAAAGAAGTGAAGAGCAGTCTGATTATATTGCGGCAAAAAGTATTTATCATATGTGTTGTGACATGTTTTCAGGGGTGCTGAAACAGCATTCCTCCTGTGAAATAGAGGCAAAGGGAGAGTACATGCATACCCTGTTTCGTTGTGCAATGCTTCCTCAGACAAAACAAAAGGAAAAAATGCAGTATTTGAATCAGGCCTATCAGCTGGCTTCTGAGCTTGAAAAAGAAACGGGTGATATGGAGTATACGATTGCGATAGGATGTATTCAGGAAGAAATTGAGGAGCTGAATAAGGTTATGCAGCAGCAGATGCGTCAGCGCCAGAGTGAAATACTTCCATTTTGAAGACGGATTTTCAGACAGAGCCGTGTGATCGGCAGAAAGTATGAGTTAGTAAAGAGAGTTACCGTGACAGATATAATATTACAGAAAAAAGAACCGGGTTTATATGTTATTTAACGGCATATAACCCGGTTTTTTATGATGCGCATATATTGAAAGCTGTATTGCTTTATGGTTTTTTATGTATCTGAAAGCTGTATTGCTTTATGATTTTTTATGCATCTGAAAATTGTATTATTTTAAGTCTTGTACAGATTCTGTGATGGTTAATTTTTTAGCTGTAACGGCATGGACGTTAACGGCTTTTACATTTTTCTCAGCGTGTGTGAGACAGCCGGCGCCACTGATACAGCCTCCTTCACAGGCCATTCCTTCGATAAAGTTTCCGTTCAGAACACCTTTTTTGGCTTTCAGAAGTGCAAGACGGCAGGCTTCGATGCCGCTGCAGGTTACCGGTTTGTATTCAAATTCGGTAAATCCGTGTTCCTTGATTCCCTGGGCGACTGCTTCGGTCAGGCCGCCGCTGCAGGCAAAGATGCGTCCGAAGAAGGAGGCGTCTGAGATCACGGTTTCTTCTAAATCGGAAATTTCGATGTTGCGGCTGTCAAATAGAGCCTGAAGTTCTTCAAATGTAATTACAGAATCTACATAAGGTCGCACAGAATCCTTCTGGATTTCCATTTTTTTGGCAGTGCAGGGGCCGATAAATACGATTTTGCAGGAGGGATCTTTTTCCTTTACATACTTTGCAAGAGCGGCCATGGGAGACATATTATGTGAAATATGCTCCTTCAGCTGGGGAAACTGTTTTTCTACATATTTTACAAAGGCAGGGCAGCAGGAGCTGGTTACAAAGCTGTCAGTTTCTGCAACTTCCTTTGATTCTTCATAGGCAACCATATCGGCGCCGAGGGCGGCTTCCATAATTGCATCGAAACCGAGTTCCTTTAATCCCGAGAGAACCTGGCCTGATTTGGCATAGGAAAACTGACCGGCAATGGAGGGTGCAACAATAGCATAGACTTTATAGGCGGTATTGCCGCAGCTTTTTTTGATCAGGTCAATTACTTCCAGAATATAAGATTTATCAGAGATTGCACCAAAAGGGCACTGGTAAACGCAGGCGCCGCAGGAGATACATTTTTCATCATCAATCTCAGCAGCTCCATTTGCCCCGGCGTGGATTGCTTTTACCTTGCAGGCGGTTTCGCAGGGACGTTTTCGGTTGGTGATTGCGGTATAAGGGCAGACCTTTGCGCAGGCGCCGCAGTTTACGCATTTGGACTTATCAATGTGCGCTTTCATATGTTCATCGAAGGTGATCGCGCCTTTTTTGCAGGATTCTTCACAGCGGTGCGCCAGACAGCCGCGGCAAAGGTCGGTGATTTCGTAACCGCTCATGGGACATTCATCACAGGCAATATCTATGACTTCGATAATATTGGGGTTTGATTTGTCTCCGCCCATAGCAATCTGCATACGTTCGGTTAAGATTGCCCGTTCTTTGTAAATGCAGCACCGCATGGTGGGATGATCGTTTGGCAGAATTCGTTTCGGGATATTATGCAGGTTTTCCAGCAGTGAGTCATTCCAGGCTTCCTTTGCAATTTCACGTAATACCTGGTATTTCAAATGCTGTACCCGTGTGTCAAATTTGTGGATTTTCAAAATAGTACCTCCTCAATGATTCCCTGGTACAACGCTGTACCATCAGTTTAGCAGTTCCTTTTGTGGAGCAGATTATTTTCCACAGTGACCGTACACAGATGGGGGATGTGCAGTTTTCGGTGCATTGTGAGGTAATCTGACCTCCGTAAATGTCGATAACATTGTAGCCTGCACCTCCTTTTTTGGCAAATAAATTATTTTGAACAGTTTTGAGCAAAAAGTTGTTCAAAGTGACTAAAATGTTTGAAAAAAAGTATTTTTGAGCATACAAAAGGCGGATTTTACAGGAAAAGCATGGTTCTTTTGAAGAAAAGGAGAAACGTGTATTGAAAAGAATACGTAGAGGAAGCTGTGAGTTCGAAGTGGGGCCGACGGTGGATTGAGGTAAAGCAGGGTCGATGGTGGGTTGAGGTAAAATGGGGCCGACGGTGGATTGAGGTAAAGCAGGGTCGATGGTGGATTGAAGTAAAATGGAAAATGGGGCCGATGGTGGGTTGAGGTAGCCTCAGGTAGTGGTTTGTGTTATACTTATGCCATGAGAACATGGAAATCGAAAAACCGACACAAGTACTTATCGGATGAGGTAAAGCAGGAGGGAGGGATGTTTGATGTTTCAGGCGCCGGTAATTGATATGGGTCGAACCGGAAAAAGAATCAGGCAGTTGTGTATGGTGAATGGTTATACGGTTCGCAGACTTCAGGAGTATCTTCAGATTGTCTGTCCGCAGTCGATTTATAACTGGTATCATGGGAAAACACTGCCTTCGCTGGATCATTTATTTGCACTAAGCGTATTACTTCATATTCCTATGAACTGGCTTCTGGTAGCGGAGGCGACTGAATATGAACGGTACCGGAAAAGGCGGTTTGGCAGAATGCCTCAGATGCGCCGTTTGGTGGCATATAAAAATATTGTATAAAATTCTGTTTATAACCGAATGACATAGAAACAGCTTCGTGTTAAGATAGCATTAAGTATATGGTTCAGACCATAGATAACAGAGGCTGAATGTAACAGGAAGGGAAAAGCTATTGAGTGGTAAAGATATGGAAGCAAAACTGATTAAAGAAGAACAGATAATAGAAGAAAAGCAGACTGAAGAGAGAGAAGAGGCTGTAGAAGAAAAGCAGATCGAAGCGGAAGAACGGACTGCGGCGGAAAAGCTGGCTGCGGCACAGGAGCGGATTGCGGCGGAAAAACTGATTGCGGATAAAAGGCTGGCTGCAGAAGAGGCAGAGGTGAAAAAATACCGCCAGGAGCGGCTGGAACTGATGGATGCTTTGTGCAGGACAGGGGTAGCTCTGGATGCTGTGTCAAGGATGTGCTCTGTTCTGCGGCTGGGATTTGATTCTCCCGAATTTTGTGATGGCAGAGATGCGTCGGCCTGTATGTGGGTACTGGAACGAGTTGTGGATCAGATCAAGGCGGAGAATATAGATAAAGTTTTATCTGAATAGTATGTCAGCGTAGCTGACGAGCCGCTCGCAGCAAGAATGCTGATGGCACTTTTAAATATAAATTATTAATAATGCCCCTTTTTTGGCGATATATGTTATTATAGAGGTAGTAAAAAACGGTATATGGCAAATGGGGAAGGGGCATTATATGAACGAAAACAATAGAAACAGCGCCGGAAAACCGATAAAAGGGAGATCGGGTATCGGTAAAAAAAGACAGATAAGCGGCATAAGGTATGAACTGAAGGCGGTTTATAGCAGAGATAAAAAAATTTTCTCGGTGCTTGATATGTCAGCAGAAAGCACTTTGGATGATCTGTGTAAAATGATATTGGATGCCTTTGATTTTTCATATGAGCATTTGTATTTATTTAATCTGGAAGGACAGGGATACGGAGAGAATGTCTACTGTCCTCTGCCGGATATGGGAATCGGGGGAACCGATGTCACTTTAGGCGCTTTGGGTCTTTCTGAAAAACAGAAGTTCTATTTTCTGTATGATTTTGGCGATGAATGGGAGTTTGATATTCAGGTTCAGAGAATATATGAGACCCGGGAGCATGTGATCAATGGAATTAAGCTGGTTAAGGGTGAACTTGAACAGTATCTGTCAGAGGACGAATATGACGATTATGATGAAGACGAACTGAATTTCAGGCTGAATCCGTCTTTAACTGTCCGTCAGATCATTGATGATCTGGAGGAAAGTGATTTGCGGCTGTATGCGTCCGTTTTTCTGGGAGATAAAGAACATTCTGCTTGTCTTGTGACAAAGGATGTTGAGTGGGTACGCAAAAAGTACGTGCAGGCAATTCTGCAGAACAGAGAACGGATGATTGCATTTATAAAAGGCCGGGCTGCGCAGATGTTTTATTTTATGGTGACTACAGAGGCGGACCCGCAAAGCGGAAAGCTGGATATAAAAAAATTGTGGGAGTATATAGAGGATGAGATTACTCTGGACAACGGAGAGGAAGTTCTGATGGAGCTGACGTCTTCTTTGATAGAGCTGTACACCCTGGGAATCTGTATGCCCGATGTGGATGAAAGAACGCAGCAGGTTACAGGTTTTCAGATTCCTCAGGAAATTCGTGACAGTTACGGTAAATGGATCAACACAAGGGCAGCTGCAAAGAAGCTGAATGGATATTGGAGGATTGAAAAACAGGCGGAGATTCTGGTTAAAAGAGCAGGACTTGTCAGTTTGAGTGAACTTTATGAAATCTGCATTAAGAAAATCTATCCACAGATAAGTAAAGAAGCTTATATCTGGCTGATTCAGGGGCGTCTGATCTATTTTGGGCAGCTGGAATTATTTGATACGGATGATGGTGAGCGATATCTTACCTGGCTTTTTGAAAGCGATGAGATAGAGAAGATCCAGGAAGGCAGAAAGGCTTATGGGAGTCTTTGCTACAGGCTTTATGACAGCTTTGAATGTGAGAATTATCTGCAGAATGACATTTTTTATGATTCAGCTGCGTATGAGGAGCTGACCGGGGTTATCTGGGACATGTTTCAGGATGTGGATCTGCTGCATTTTATTATGGAAAGAGTATTGAAATTGATACAGATGGAGTATGATCTGGAAAGCATTATCCGGGAGATACGGTCAATGCTGAATTCCAAAGGAAAGCGTATGACCAAAAAGATTCGTGAACTGATTCGGCAGGCTGCCAGCGAGCTTCCGCTGGCAACCGCGTATGGATATTCCAAATCTGAGTTGTCTAAAAAGTGATTGAGGCAGGAGTGTTTTCTGCGTCCTGATAGGCTTTAGCGGCACTTTGATATATTTTTTCAAAGTGCTGCTGAAGCCGTTTTGGTTCCAGGATAAGAGCATCGTCTCCAAAACTGAGAAAGTAGTATTCAATCTGTCGTTCAGAGCAGTGAAATACATAGATGTTTCCATCAATGATCTCATCATAGGACGGACGCAGGGTAAGCTGGTAGTTGTAGTGCATGATTCCCTTCGGAGTAAGCCGGATGCGGATTTCATGTGTGGCATCTGTCATGAACTGCGGCCCATTTGTATGCAATACCTGTTCCAGCTCTTCTGTCTGTTTGGCGGTCAGCTTGCCGCTCTTTCTTCGCAGCAGGTCGATTTTCCGGATGTTGGAAATCCGAAAGCAGGCGGGGCGCGACTGACAGGGAATCTTCTGATGAGTCACATCGTAATCAACACTCATATTTAACGGCGTGGAATAGCCGATGAGATAGTGAAAGGTGGACGTCTGATCGTTCAGAATGGCGTAGGGTTTAAATTCAAACTGAAGGCCGTTTAAGTGGGTTACGTGCAGTGCTGTTCGTGTATTAAAGGCCTGTTCGACCTTTTCAAAAACAGGGCGATAATAAATCTGATCCCGCTGCAGATGGGTGAGCGAGGCATACTCTTCAAAAAGTGCTTTCAGATATTGTCCGATACTGGAATAAAAATGATCTTCCCTGCAGTTTGAGTCCGGATCAGTCAGGTAAGCGAAATTTTCATTGTTCAGCCGGAATTTGGCGCTGTTTCCCCGGAACAGTTTTTTATGTTTGTCCTGAATCGTTTTGATATAAGTATCTGTCAGCTTTTGGATCAGAGCTTCCGTACATGCACTGCATTCTCCGGTTTCCCCGGATTTCACATCAGCAAGCAGTTCCCGCAGTTTTTCTGCGTAATTTTCCTCATACAAAGAAAGCGATGCATTCGCTGTTTCATAAAAATTATGAAAAATCCGGTTTAAAAATGTAGAAAGCGGCAGCTGGTTATTATCTGCAGAAGCCTGTTTTTTGCTGTTATCTGCAGAAGACTGCCTCTGGCAGTTATCCGTAGAAGCCTGTTGCTGGCAGTTATCTGCAGAAGCCTGTTGATCTGTTCTGTCAGAGCTGGACTGCGTGGTATTTACAAAAAAACGGTATCGGTCATAGTTGATGATCTCCCAGGCCTGACAGCTGAGGTTGATATGCTGTTTATTGTCACTGCTTCCCTGATTTGAAAAAGCCATGAAAAATCCCCCCTTTTTAAATCTGTCCCCGGATATGAGAAGGCTTCTGCCTTTGCAGATACCGGGTATTTTCTGTCTTCACTATACCACAGTGTGTTCCGATTGACCATATGACAGGAACAGAAATATGGAAAAATCTGCATATAATGCCTGTTTTAGGAACAGACGAATAAAAAAAGTGCGCAGTTGTCTCCCCCATACTTAAATGTTAAAATAGAATCAGATAAGGAAATATTTGAGATATCGGTTTATGGAGGAGGTAAGGGTATGGAAAAGACAGCTGCAGAAAAAAGGGAAAAAAGAGAACGGAAAGAAGAAAAAGAACAGAGAATTTGTACGGGAATTCGTTCAGTACTGTTTAATGGGGATTTAAAAGAGTTTATGAACAGTGAAAATTTTGGTTCATCTGTTTGTGAAGATGAAGGCTTTTTGAAAATACTGGAAGAATATGAATATTCCGGTGAAGAAGCGGGAAAGGCACTTTGTTTTGCAGCGGCTTGTCTGCACTATTTTTCAGGAGGTTTGTTATGATCAGCTGGAGAAATGTTTATTCCTTTTCAGGAAAGGGTGGAAATGAAAATTTAAGTTTGCTTTCTGTATATCAATATTCAGATATTGAGTGTGTGGTAAGAAATGCCTATCAGGGATTACAGTCAGAGTTTATGCAGCAGCTGTATGTTCGATATGGCTGTAAAAGGTCATTCGTTTACGTGAATCAGAAAATCGGTTTACGGTACCAGTTTAAAGTGAACCGGAAAAATGGTTCGGTAACGGTTATGTCAATTGATGCAGACAGTAAAATGATGATCAGCAGGCCTGGCTTACGCTGTGCGTAAGTACCTGCTGATGGAGGCAGGTCCGTTGTATCAGCCATTAAAAGCTTTGCTCAGCGTATCTGCTGCTGTAAGCTGGCTGTTTACCGTATCTGCTGCTGTAAGCTGATTGTTTACCGTATCTGCAGCCCGGAAGACGCGTTCTTCCAGTTGTAGTATACGGAATACAGGGCATGAATATCCTGAGGATTGGTGGAGACCGCATCCAGAATCATCCAGCTCATCAGAACCGGGTACTGCGTAAAGGAGCGGCAGGCATTTTCCAGATAGCGGATCAGAGAACTGTCTGATAAAAATTCCGGGGAATCTGTCGGCCCTGCGGGGATGGTGCGAAGCCACTCTTGCATGACTGAGAGATAGTTCTCCCAGTTGATGATGGAGAAGTATTCAGAAAGGAAGCTGTTACAGTTCTGCTGCAGTGCTTCTATGGAAGCCGGATTTGCAAGAAAATAGCTGGTCAGGTACAATCGCTGCGACTGAGCTTTATTATCTCCATCTGCCAGTATGCGCAGGCTGTTGGCATCGAAATCCGGATGCGCCGGATTTAAAAGTTTGCTGTAGGTGTTTATCAATGCTGAAGGAAAGATACGAAGAAAAAACTGATTTTCCTCCACCAGGTAGGAGCGCATACGGACTCCGCGGGTGATGACATCGCGGCAGATAAATCGATAAATGGTATGTAATGTAGTCATGGCAGTTCCTCCGTGGATAACAGGATAGGTTACCTGTTTATTTTAAAAGTGCATGAAAAAGTGCATAAAAAAGTTACTGAAAAAGTGCATGAAAACTCTTTTGACTGCATTATAACAGAATATAGATATCAAAAAAAGCCTGCAGTTCAAAACAGGCTTTTTTGTTGTTTATATCAGCTATATAAATCCAAGGATTCCGAGGCTGACAGGCAGCCACAAAGCCAGCAGTACAGCCAGTACAAGCTGGATGATAATGGATACTTTGGGCATATCGCTCATTTTGTAGGTTCCGGTAGCGTAGGTTAAAAGCGGAACCGTGTCCAGCGGAAGCAGGAAGCAGTTGGCTGCGCATAACACCAGTGTCATAATCAGTACGACAGGTGAGATTCCCCAGGATACCGCAAGTCCGACAAATGGAGCTCCCAGCATGGAAATCAGTGCGGGGCCGATTGGAATCGGAATCAGCATCAGGAATACGGTAATGCCAATCAGCAGAATAACAAACGGCAGTGACAGATTCATTTTACCGGAGAAGAACATGTCTACAAGCCATCCGCTGACGCCGTTGGCGCTCAACGCGCTGCCAAGCGACATCATGGTTCCAATCAGAAAGTAGGAGGCCCAGCTGACATTTTTGCTGTATCTGTTCCATTCCAGCACGCCCAGTCTGGGGAGAAATAAAAAGGTAAATCCGACCGTTCCCACAACTGTGATATTCAGAACCGGAAACCATGAGGAAAGTATCCACAGGCAGAACATACAGCAAACAATAAAGGTTACATATTTTTCATGAAAATCAAAGTGAGACGGAATATTGAGGCTTGCAAGATAGGCATCTGTAGAGGCCTTATCGATCGGCGCAGGCTTAAATACTCGTATAATGACAAACCAGGAAAATAAAAGCATCACAATTGCGACGGGAGTACCAATCAGCATCCACTGAACAAAATTGACGGTGATCCCGGCCTCCTTCTGCAGACAATCAAGTCCCAGAATATTTAAAGGGCTTCCCGCAGGAGTGATCATTCCTCCGAGCATACTGGCAATCGGCAGTCCGATCATAAATGCTTTGGCACTGTGCGAGCGGGCATCCGCATCCTTATATACTCTGAGAAAATCAAGTACAACCGTTACAAGCACAGCAGTTGTCGCTACATTTGACATGATAGAAGACATTGTTGCGGCACTTAACATCAATGCCAGTAAAACTCGTTCACTTTTCGCTCCGAAAATCCGGATCATAAATACAAGAAGCCGTTTCGACAAAGGAACCTTTGCAATCGCTTCGGAAATACCGAATGATACCAGTACAAAAAAAAGAATATGATTGGTGTATCCGCTAAGGGCTCCCGAGATGTTGGGATATACTCCGAAAATGACCATTAATGCAACACCGAGTATACAGGTGATACCAATGGAAATCGGTTCTGTAACCAGTGCGATGATAACCGCGATCAGTACACCAAGCGTGTTAATTCCCTGCCGGCTCAGCCCAATGCTTTCGGGTACCAGAAACATTCCAAATAAGACTGCAATGGATAAAATTGCTCCTGCAATTTGAACTTTTTTCATGTTATCCTCCACTGACGCACAATGCGCCTTTATCTTGTTAATTCGTACAAAGAGCTGCAGCTTCGTGATATAAAATTAACATAATTCACGAATGTGTTCAATTAGAAAAGAAAAAATAGACAGAAATGCCGAAAACAGAGGGTTTTTTCGCTTGTATTTAAACTATCTGTTCAGAAGCGGAATGAATGCTTTTTATAACAGTTTATTTTATTGTTATAAAAGGCTGTGAAGGCTCCATTACAGTAATATCCTGTTCGGGGACTCGCTCTCGCTCTGATCGAACGCAGCGGAACTAAACTCTCGAACTGTCTTTCAGACAGCCCGATCGTTAAGTACCGGCGTTCTCTATGGTCCCTTTCACAGGATATTACTGTAATTCCGCCGCCGCAGTCTTGCCACAGGATATTACTGTAATTCCGCCGCCGCAGTCTTGCCACAGGATATTACTTTAATTTCGCCGCCGCAGTCTTGCAATACTTTGCAGGTGCAACGGATGCTGGAAAAGCGTGTGTTTACCGTGAACTGTGGGAGGCGGGCGCTTGACATTTTGGAAAGAGAAAATTACACTAATCAGATAAGGATAGAAATCGGAAGGAAGGTACTGGAAAAATTAATGAAAAACAGAACGCCTTATATTACAAATATACAAAAATATTCGATTCATGACGGAAAGGGGATTCGCACTGCCGTCTTTTTTAAAGGCTGCCCGCTTACGTGCGCCTGGTGTCATAATCCGGAGACGCAGTCATTTGCACAGGAGCTTCTGCTCTATCCGGAAAAATGCAGCGGATGCGGCAGCTGCGCTGATGTGTGCCCGGAGCATGCGGTTACGATGGAAGCGGGTGGAAGATTTTTAGAGGAAAAAGAATGCCGGAAACATCCGGTGACAGACAGCCGGCTTTGTACAGGCTGCGAAACCTGTCTCGATTTCTGTATACAGAATGCAAGAGCTTTGTCCGGAAAGCAGTATAGGACATCAGATCTGATAAAAGAGCTGGAAAAGGACAGGGCATTTTATGAACAGTCAGGAGGTGGAATTACTCTGTCCGGTGGAGAAGTGCTGGCGCAGGATATGGAGTATGTGGAAAACCTGGCAAAAGAGATCAAAAAGCGGGGAATGCAGCTTGCAATTGATACCTGCGGAGCCGTAAAATATGAACGGATTTTGCGTGTGCTTCCGTGGACAGATACATTTTTGTATGATATTAAGCTGTTTGAAGAGGAAGATGCGCGAAAATGGCTGGGCTGTGAGGCGGCGCTGCCGCTTGAGAATCTTGAAAAGCTTTCTGCAGATCTGCCGGAGACCGGAACGGATATCTGGATTCGGATGCCGGTGATTGGAGGTGTAAATGACACTGAAAAGCATATGGAGCGGACTGCAGCATTTTTAAAGGATAAGAAGATTCGTTATACACAGGTAAATCTACTGCCGTATCATGCTGCTGGAAGCGGTAAATATCAGCAGCTGGGACGACAGTATAAAGGGAAGGATTTCTATACTCCGTCTGCAGAGCAGATGGAGATGTTTGCAGAAATACTTCGCAGAAACGGGGTTTCCAATGTAGTAATCGGGGGAGGTAAAAATGTCTGAGAGAGAAATGATTAAGGGATTGAAAGCTGGAGAACGGGGAATGAATGAGAGGATTCGCCGTTTAAGGAAGCAGAGCCTTGAGACACAGGCTCATATTGATATGGAACGTGCGCGCCTTTTTACGGAGGTTTACAGGGAATATGAAGGCAGGGTTTCTGTTCCCGAGCTGCGTGCGCTGTGCTTGAAGCATTATTTTGCACATAAAACGCTTTGTATCAATGAAGGAGAACTGATAGTAGGAGAAAAGGGAAGCGGACCGCAGGCATCCCCGACATTTCCGGAGCTGTGCTGTCATACCGTGCAGGATCTGAAGGTGATGAATGACAGAGAGCTGATCAGCTTTAAGGTAGCAGAGGAGGATTATGAATTTCAGGAGAAGGAGATGATCCCGTTCTGGGAGAAGCGTTCGATCCGGCATAAAATCCTTGATCATATGACGCCGGAGTGGAAGGCGGCCTATGAAAGCGGCATTTTTACAGAATTTATGGAACAGCGGGGACCGGGGCACACGGTTGGTTCTGAAAATATCTATAATAAGGGCTTTTTGGAGCATAAGGAGGATATTCAGGCGGCAATTGACAGGCTGGATTATCTTCACGACCCGGAAGCATTGAATAAGGAGCAGGAATTAAAGGCGATGGGAATTGCCTGCGACGCGATTCTGATACTGGCAGAGCGTTATGCAGATTACGCAGAGAAGCTGGCTGCCGAAACGCACGCCGTCCGCAGAAAGGAGCTTTTGCAGATTGCAGAAAACTGCCGTACAGTACCGGCTCACCGTCCGCAGACCTACTGGCAGGCGCTGCAGATGTACTGGTTTGTGCATCTGGGTGTTACCAGCGAATTAAATCCATGGGATGCGTACAGCCCGGGAAGACTGGATCAGCATATCTATCCGTTTTATGAAAAGGATGTGGAGGATGGAAGGATGAGCAGAGAGCAGGCGCTTGAGCTTCTGGAATGCCTCTGGATCAAATTTAACAACCAGCCCGCACCGCCCAAGGTGGGAATTACTTTGAAAGAAAGCAGCACCTATACGGATTTTGCCAATATCAATACCGGTGGTATTACACCTGATGGGCAGGATGGCGTAAATGAGGTCAGTTATCTGATTTTGGAATGTATGGATGAAATGAAGCTTCTGCAGCCAAGCTCCAACGTGCAGATCAGCAGAAAAACACCGACAGCATTTTTGAAAAAAGCCTGTGAAATTTCCAGAAAAGGATGGGGTCAGCCTGCGTTTTATAATACGGATGCTATTGTGCAGGAGCTTTTAAATGCAGGGAAGAGTCTTGCGGACGCGCGCAGAGGCGGTACCAGCGGCTGCGTGGAAACCGGCGCATTTGGCAATGAAGCATATATTCTGACCGGATATTTCAATCTGCCGAAAATTTTTGAGCTGGCATTGTTTGACGGCTACGACCATGTAAGCGGCCGCCAGCTGGGGCCTCACACCGGAAATGCAGAGGAATTTGGCAGTTTTGATGAGGTGTTTGAGGCATGGAAGACACAGCTTTCGTGGTTTCTTAAGATCAAGCTGCGGGGAAATAACGTGATTGAGAAAATTTATGCCGATTATATGCCGGTTCCGTTTCTGTCCATTCTGACCAATGACTGCATTGCCAGGGGAAAGGATTACAATGCAGGAGGCGCCCGCTATAATACCAGCTATATCCAGGGAGTGGGGATTGGTACGATAACAGACTGTCTGGCTGCTGTAAAATACAATGTATTTGATCACAGGAAATTTACCATGAGTGAGCTTTTAGAGGCGCTTAAGGACAATTTTAATGGACATGACCGGATTTTGAATCTTGTGAAAAACCGTACTCCCAAGTATGGAAATGATGATTCCTATGCGGATGAGATCATGAGGGAGATATTTGATTACTATTATAACAGCGTAACGGGACGTCCGAACATGAAGGGGGGAAGCTACCGCATCAATATGCTGCCAACGACCTGTCATGTGTATTTTGGTGAGGTTATGATGGCAAGTCCCAATGGCCGGCTGGCCGGCAAGCCTGTATCGGAGGGGATTTCACCGGAAAAAGGTGCGGATATCTGCGGTCCGACAGCCGTTGTCAAATCGGCTTCGCGTATGGATCATTTAAGTACCGGCGGAACGCTGTTAAATCAGAAATTTGCTCCTTCGACGGTAGCCGGAGAAGATGGGCTTACGCAGATGGCGAATCTGATTCGTACCTATTTCAATCTGGACGGACATCATATTCAGTTTAATGTAATAGACCGTGAGACTTTGATTCAGGCGCAGAAACATCCGGATGAATACAGGGATCTGATCGTGCGCGTGGCAGGCTACAGCGACCATTTCCGGAATTTAAGCAAGGCTCTGCAGGATGAAATCATTGAGCGGACGGAGCAGCAAATGCCCGGTACAAATGCCCGGTACGAGTGAGAACGTTAACATTTTCGGACAGTAGGAGCTGCAAAAACCAGCAAGCTGTCTATGATGCAAGTCTGCAAGGGGCGTATTGGTGCTGAAAGCACCCCCTAGCCCCGGACAGACTTGCATCATAGACAGTTTGCGTCCCCTGAACACCCCTACTGTCCAGAAATCTCTCCAGAAATCTCTGAACAGTAACCGCCCCTGCATCTCTTTACATTTAAACGGGAATAACATATAATAAAATTAAATTGCAGATATTTCTGTATATAAATTCAGCCAGGGAGGGGATTTCCTGGCTGAATTTATCTTGGGAGTCGATAAGACTTTGTCAGGATTGCAGAGCAGTTTCGTTCAGATGCAGGATATCAGTATAGCTGCCGAGCTGCTTGCAGCAGAAAATCAGAGAGGGTATGGGAGATCATGAGAGAATTATACCGGAAAATTCCGAAGGTGGATGTGCTTCTTGCGATGCCGCAGATTCAGGAGCTGGTGAGAAAATTTGGACAAAAAGCGGTGACGGAGTGTATCCGTGAAGAGATGGAAAAGGTGCGTGTGCTCTTGAAACAGGGGGATGCTGAGCTTTTTGAGAAGGAGCTTCAGCGGCTGCCGGACAAGGTCTGTACAGAGCTTACCAGACAGGAGGAAAGTGGCTTCCGGCGTGTGATCAATGCAACTGGTACGATTCTGCATACGAATCTGGGACGTGCGCCGATTGCCAGAGAGCATGCGGAAAAGATTGCGGAGCTGGTTTCCGGTTATTCCAATCTGGAATATAACCTGGAAGAAGGACACAGGGGAGAGCGTTATGCCCATTTTGAGCGTTTGATCTGCGAAGTGACCGGGGCGGAAAGCGCGATGGCGGTGAATAATAACGCAGGAGCGGTTCTTTTGATTTTAAGTGCGCTGGCGTATGGAAAAGAGGTTATTGTTTCACGCGGGGAACAGATTGAAATCGGCGGTAAATTCCGGGTTCCGGATGTGATCAGACAGGGAGGAGCCGAGCTTTGTGAGGTTGGAACGACTAATAAAACACATCTTTCTGATTATGAAGAGGCAATCTGCGAGCGGACAGGGGTGTTGTTAAAGGTACATACCAGCAATTACAGGATTGTGGGATTTTCAGAAAGCGTTTCTACCAGGGAGCTGGCGGAACTAAGTGTGGAATCAAGTATTCCGTTTATAGAAGATCTGGGCAGCGGAATTTTAGTGGATCTGCGCCGCTATGGCATTTCACATGAGCCTACTGTACAGGAGGTTCTGGCAGCAGGAGCAGATGTGGTCTGTTTCAGCGGAGATAAGCTTCTGGGAGGCCCGCAGGCGGGGATCATTGCGGGAAAGAAGAAATATATTGACCGGATCAAAAAGCACCCGTTGACCCGTGCGCTTCGAATTGATAAATTTACGGCGGCTTCTCTGGAACTGATCTGGAGAGAATACTACCGTCTGAGTCCTGCGCAGCTGATGGAACGGATTCCGGTACTTAGGATGTTTGCCAGCACAAGGGAAGAACAGGCGCTTCGGGCGCAGAAGCTTGTGAATGCCTGGAAGGAGGCTGCTGAGGGCCGTTACGAGGTTACGGTCTGCCCGATGGAGGCGCAGATGGGAGGCGGAACGCTGCCGCTTCACCAGTTTGAAGGCGCAGGGGTTGTGATTGTACCGTGTAAAACTTCCGCAGCTTTCGACATTCTGACAACGGAAGGGCTGGAACACGCATTCCGCAGCTTAAAACGCCCGGTGATCGGAAGAATTCAGGATGGACGTTTTGAGCTTCATATGCAGACGGTATTTGATGAAGAGCTGTCTCTTTTTATAGAAGAAGGCCTGACAGTGCTTGCCGGGAACTGACGAAGGGAAATAGCGAAAGAAACTGGTGAAGGGAAGTAGCGAAGGGAACTGATACCGGCAGAGGTCGATGAACGATACATTTGGAGGATTTTTTTATGAAAAATATTATTGTGGGTACGGCGGGGCATATTGATCATGGCAAAACCAGCCTGATCAAAGCCCTGACCGGATATGATGCTGACCGGCTGACAGAGGAAAAGCGCCGCGGCATTACGATAGAGCTGGGATTTACGCATTTTGATCTGCCAGGTAAAACCCGGATTGGCATTATTGATGTTCCCGGACATGAAAAATTTGTGGGAAATATGGTAACGGGAGTTGTCGGAATGGATCTGGTGCTGATTCTGATCGCTGCCGATGAGGGAATGATGCCGCAGACAAGGGAGCATATCGCAATTCTGGAGCAGCTTGGCGTCAGCAATGCGATTCTGGTGCTGAGCAAATGCGATCTGGTGGATGCAGAGTGGATTTCTATGATGCAGGAGGAGCTGAGGGAGGAGTTAAAGACGACTCTTTATGCAGAATCTCCTATGGTCTGCGTTTCCTCCGTAACAGGGGAAGGAATACCGGAGCTTACCGCATTGATCGATCAGATGACAGAAACTGCCGGGGAGCGCGATATCAGTGAAATTCCCCGTCTTCCGATTGACAGAGTATTTTCCTTACCGGGATTTGGAACGATCGTAACCGGAACACTGATTTCCGGCATTTTAAATAAGGAAACGCCACTGGCCTTGTATCCGCGTGATTTGCCGTGCAAGATCAGAAATATTCAGGTGCACGATCAGGATGTGGAGACTGCTTATGCGGGTCAGCGTGTGGCGATCAACCTTTCCAATGTAAAGAAAGAGGAGGTGCACCGGGGCGACGTGCTGGCGCCTCCCGACAGTATGCAGAACACGGATCGTCTGGATGTGAAGATCCGCATGCTGGAGCTGACGGAGCGCAGCATTAAAAACAGAGGCCGTCTGCATCTTTGCATCGGTACGACACAGGTGCTCTGCCGCGCGGTACTTCTCGGAACAGACGAGCTTCTGCCGGGGCAGGAAGGTTACGCGCAGCTGCTTTTGGAAGAACCGATTGCCGTGCGGAAAAAAGACCGTTTTATCCTGCGTTTTTATTCTCCTCTGGAAACAATTGCCGGCGGCGAGGTGCTTGACCAGCTTGCGGTGAAGAAACGGCGCATGGCGGAGGCAACTCTGGAGGAAATGCGCCAGAAAGAGAAGGGCGGCGCAGAGGATATTCTGGAATACATGGTAAAAGAAGCCGAAAAGGCCATGATCACTGTGAAAAATATAGCGGATAAAGGCGCATTTCCGCCAGAAGAGCTGGAGCCTGCGATTGAAAAGCTGAAGGAAAACCATCGGATCGCGGAGATCCCTGTAAGAAAAGACCGCTATCTGCTTCACTGCTTCTGGGAAATGGAGCTTCTGGAGGATCTGCAGCTGATGCTGAACGAGTTCCACGAGACATACAAATACCGCCGGGGCATGTTTAAATCGGAGCTTCACAACAAACTCCTTCCCTCGGCAAAGCAGGCGATTTTCGATCAGCTTTTAAAGCACTGGGAAGAGGATGGAAAAATCAAAATCGAGCTGGAATGCGTCAATATGGCAGATTTCCGTCTGCGCAAGGACCGCAATTACCAGAAGATGGAAAAATGGATTATCAAAAATCTCAGAGAAGCAGGCTTTAATTTCCTTCGTTTTCCTGAAATCACCTTTATGGAGGAGCAGGAGCAGTACAAGGACGATGTGCTGCAGAATATGGTATTTGAACAGAAGGTGGTTAAGGTATTTGAAAATATCTATACATTGCCTGAATATCTGGAGGATGCAAAGGAAAAGATCATTCCCGTTCTGAAAAGTGAAGGGAAGATCAACATTTCCGGCGTGCGGGATCTGCTGAACACTTCAAGAAAGAATGTGAAGCCGCTTCTGGAGTATTTTGACAGCATTCATCTGACACGGAAAAACGGAACTGAAAGTGAAAGAGAGTCCGCTTTGCAGCAGTAAGGCGCAGCTTTGCCTTACATAAATTGTCACAAAAAAAGTGCATAGCTCAAACTATGCACTTTTTATATCTGATACAGCTTTGCTGTATGAATTCTGGCGGGAACATGTGGGAATCGAACCCACCCGGGATGATCAACACCCCACACAGGTTTTGAAGACCAGGAGGCACACCAGTTACCTAACTATTCCCGTAAATGACAGATGCAGTTAAATAATGCAGGAACTGCGAATCGCATTCAGAAAAGCGAATCATATTCAGAAGATCAATGTGAATAAAAGGATAATCATGATAACTTCTGTCTGCAATAAAACTGCTCACAATAAAGAGTATAAAGGATTTTCATGCGGGATGCAACCTGAAAATAAAAAATACTCAAATAAAAAATCTATAAATCTGATAGAAAAATGTCAAAGTGCAGCTTTTACGCCGCGTTCACAGCGTGGATGCGAATAGTAATGGTTTTGCACGGATGGAGGAAAAATGAACGGAAGAACACATATGGCGGCGGGGCTTTTCGTAAGTACGGCAGCAGCAGGGACTGCGGCATCTGCTTACGCCGCTGTGACAGGAACCGATACGCTGACACTGCCGGTTCTGGCGCTTGGAAGCATGGCTGCGGCAATGGCGTCTACATTACCGGATTGTGATCAATATGACCGGAAAAATAAAAACGGAATCGGAAAATTATTTCATTGTATGGTTATGGTAGCCGTTTTCTGTTTTCTGCTTCAGTGGCTGACACCGAAGGAAGCGGACTGGCAGTATGCAATGTTTTATATTTTAGCGATTTTTGCAGGGATTTTAACGGAGCACAGGTCGGCAACACATTCGATTGCTGCCCTGTTTGGCTACAGCTGGTTATTTTACCGCATGACCGGCCGGAATCCGGAGATTACAATCTGGTTTTTCCTGGCTTACGCATCGCATCTGGCGCTCGATTTTCTGAATAAGAGGGGGGAGATGCTTTTCTGGCCTGTAATGAAAAAACGTTTCTGCCTGCGCCTGACCAGATCGGAAAGCTGGCTGGGAAAACTGATCTTTAAGGCTGCAGCTGCGTGTTATACGGTATTGCTCGCCATGATTTTATATGGCATGTACAAGCGGGGAGAATTTGCATGGGATAAAATCAGGTTATTGCTGCCTGATGGTCTTATATAATAATGGGAGGGATTTTTGATGAATCGTTATTATTACCGCCAGATGAACCGAAACCAGCAGATTGCTTATCATCAGATGCTTGAAGGCTTTGAGGCTGCCGCTCCTTCCTTTCCGGTGCCGGCTCTGGAAATGCGGGAACTGTCGGATATTTTTTTCCGGCTCCGCCTTGATAACCCGAAGATTTTCTATGTAACCGGGTTTTCCTGCCGCCATGCTCATGGAGCAGACAATATGCAGCTGGTTCCCGGGTACATGTTTGAAAAGAAGAAGATAAAGGAGCATCAGAAGGCGCTTGCGGGCCGCATCGCCCGTCTTGTGCGTCCTGCGGCAGGAATGCGTACAGAGCTGGAAAAGGAGATGTATATCCATGACTTTATCTGCAGCAATGTAACCTATGATAAACTGAAAAAAAGTTATTCTCACGAAATCATCGGCCCTCTTCAGCAGGGAATCGGTGTGTGCGAGGGCATTGCCAAAACCGTAAAGCTTCTCTGCGACGAGCTGGGCATTCCCTGCATCATAGCTATTTGCGGCGCTGACCCTGAAAATGGAATGAAATACCGTCATGCCTGGAATGTTATCAAAATTCAGGGCAAATGGTACCATCTGGATGCAACATTTGATAACTCCCTGGCGAAATATGGTCAGAAGCGTTTCGATTACGTAAATCTTGATGATAAGAAAATCTTTAAAGACCACAGACCGGTGATTTATCCAATTCCTGCCTGCACAGACGGGGATCATTTCTATTATAAAGAAAACAGGCTCTCACTTACCAAAATGGAAGATATCGGAAAACGTCTGCAGACAGCAATCCGCAAGAAGCAGGAGCATTTTGTATTTCACTGGAGAGGGGGATATCTCACAAGGGAGGTTTTACTCGAGATAGCTGAACTTGCAGCCCGCTCAGCGAAAGAAAAGGATTGTTATGTACGAATGACTTTTAATTACAGTCAGGCGGTGATCCAGCTGAATATAACGGACAAACCTGCAGAGCAGGGAAAAGAAGGAATGCAGGAGGAAGAGGCGGAGGAATAAGCTTGCAGAAAGAGAAAAATATTGAAATACTTTCCTTTGTGAAATATAATGATAAATAAAAGAGGTTTTGTGAAGGAGAAGGGGAAATGGAACATTATATTACGCAAATTTATATTGAAAAACTAAGACATTTATCTAATAGCGTAATATCGTTAAGTTCAGAAAAAAGACAACATTTATTGATTACAGGTAAAAATGGATCGGGAAAAACTTCCCTGCTTCTGGCAATTAAAACATATTTGCAGGCAATGAATGATGGAAATAAGAATTATAATGATGGTGTAAAACTGCTATTTAATAATGAAGATAGTTTAAATACTTTATATGTGCAGGGGGATTTTATAACAGCTTTTTTTCCTGCAAACAGGAAAATCCGGATTGTACGTGCGCAGGGAGTGCAGGATGTTCGTTTGAGTGATTTTTATAAAATAGATTCCGATCCCGGTGAAATTTTGCTCAAATATATGGTACATTTAAAAACTCAGCAGGCATATGCGCGAAATGAAGGAGATATGGCAAATGCAGACCGAATTCAAAAATGGTTTGATCGCTTTGAAGGTGCGCTGCAAATTCTGCTGGATGATAATTCGATTAAGCTGGAGTATGATTACAAAGAGTATAATTTCAAAATTCATGAAAAAGGAAGAAGTCCTTTTTGTTTTGATGAGTTATCGGATGGCTATTCTGCCGTTATCCATGTAGTCTCGGATCTGATTTTAAGAATGGACAAAAATTGGATTTTGAGTGATAAACTGAGCGAATATGATATTGAAGGCATTGTATTAATTGATGAACTGGAGACACATCTTCATATTGAACTGCAGAAAAAGATTCTTCCATTTTTAACGAAATTTTTTCCAAGAATACAATTTATTGTTACGACTCATTCGCCTTATATCCTTAGTTCGATTTCTAATGCTAAGGCATATGATTTGGAGAGAGATATAGCGCTGGAAAATTTATCAGTGTATTCTTCTGAAGGACTTGCGGAAAGTTATTTTGATGCCGATGAGTATTCAGAGGAGTTGAAAGAAAAAATAGAGAGATATGAATATTTGATAAAAAAAATGAAACCTACGGACGAAGAGCGCGCAGAACGTGCAAAAATACGGAGTGAGTTAAAGGATATTCCGAGGGGATTATCCCGGGAAGCAAGAGAAAAATTTGAGGAAATAGAAAGAAGAAGGCGCTTATGATCAAAGTTGAGCGGAAATTAACGGATAAAGCACAAAAAGCAATAGCATCTTTACTGAAGGCGAAAACGCAAAACAGCACATACAATACTCCTGAAGTAAATGCAGCTCTGAGAGAAATGTTCCATAGTAAATGCTATATTTGCGAAAGTAATCAGATTACTTCATATCAAATAGAACATCTCAGATCCCATAAAGGAGATGTGGAATTAAAATATAATTGGAATAATTTATTTCTGGCCTGTGCTCATTGCAATAATACGAAGCTCAATAAATATGAACCGATTGTTGACTGTACAAAAGAAAATGTAGAGGAATTAATTACGTTTCGTAAAAAAGGGTATTTTGGAACGGAAGAAGAATTGATATTTGAGGTTTTGGATGAAAGATTGGAAATTCAAAATACAGCGAAGCTTCTTCGAGAAGTATATTACGGATCAACTCCTCAAAAACAGATGGAAGCAAAAAAATTGAGAAGAACTTTGAGAAAAGAGCTTTCACAGTTCAAGGAATATGTGCGGGAATATCAGGAGGCGGAGGATGAGGATCAGGAGGATTTGAAGTATCTCCTGAAAAAGCAGTTAGAAGATACATCTCCGTTTGCAGCTTTCAAGCGTTGGCTGATTAAAGATAATCAGGAATTTTACCCGGAGCTTGCAGCCTATATAAAAAGTGGACGGAAATAATCCGAAAAAGCCCCATGATACAGGACCGTCAGGAACCATTGGCTATCGAATAGCCGCCGATTCCTGGGAACCTGTATCATTGGGCTTTTGTGTTGTTTAAGCACTTGTGTTGTTTAGGCACTTCTGCTTTTTAAAAAACTTTGGATTTTTCAAACTTATAAAATTACTGTTGAGTTAAAACTTTCAACTCACAAGTAAAATTAATTTAAAAATTATAATCGTAAATGAGATGCAGGATTTCTTCCATATCCTTCACCATAGGCATACGGGGGTTTGCGGGGGTACACTGGTCTTCGTATGCGTTCATGGCGATGCGGTGTACGGCTTCGTTCCAGTCTTCCTCAGAAATATTCTGGGATTTGATGTTGCAGGCTACGCCGACTTCTGCGCAGAGCTTTTCACAGGCATCTGCGAACATTTCAACACCTTCTTTGGTGTTTTTGGGGTTGAGGCCGATCAGCTGAGCCAGCTCCATGTATTTTTCATCTGCTTTGTAGCGTTCTACCTTGGGCCAGATGTTTAATTTGGTCGGTACGGTGCCGTTGTAGCGGATGACATGAGGTAAGAGGATTCCGTTTGCGCGTCCGTGAGGAACGTGGAATTCACCGCCGATTTTGTGTGCCAGAGAGTGGTTCATGCCGAGGAATGCATTGGCAAATGCCATGCCGGCGATGGTTGCGGCATTGTGCATTTTTTCACGCGCTTCGGGGTCGTTTTTACCGTTCTTTACGGAGCGGGGCAGGTAATCAAATACCATTTTCACTGCCTGTTTTGCAAGACCGTCGGTGTAATCAGATGCCAGGATAGAAACGAAGGCTTCTACTGCGTGGGTCAGGACATCGATACCGGTGTCGGCTGCGATGGAGGCAGGAAGACTCATGGTCAGCTCAGGGTCTACGATTGCAATCGTGGGAGTCAGAGCGTAGTCTGTCAGAGGATATTTCTTGTTTTCATCGGAATCTGTGATAACGGCAAATGGCGTTACTTCAGAGCCTGTTCCGGAGGTGGTGGGGATACAGATTAATTTAGCCTGCTTGCCCAGTTCCGGGAATTTGAAAGCACGTTTGCGGATATCCATAAATTTCTGCTTGATATCGTTGAAGTTTACTTCGGGATGTTCGTACATAAGCCACATTACCTTGGCTGCGTCCATTGCGGAGCCGCCGCCCAGTGCGATGATGGTGTCGGGACGGAAGTTTTTCATCAGTTCCAGACCTTTGCGCACGGTGTGGAAGGTAGGGTCGGACTCTACGTCGAAGAACAGCTCAATATCAACCGTATTTCTTCTGGATTTGATGACATCTTCAATTTTGGCAACATATCCCAGTGTGTACATTCCGCGGTCCGTAACGATCATAGCGCGTTCCATTTCCTTCATATCGAGCAGGTAGCGGATGGCATTGCGTTCAAAGTAAATTTTAGGGGGAAGCTTGATCCACTGCATATTATTATTTCTCCTTCCGACATGTTTAATGTTGATCAGATTAACGGCGCTGACGTTGTTGGATACGGAGTTGTGTCCGTAGGAGCCGCAGCCGAGTGTCAGAGAGGGGATAAATGCATTGTAAACGCCGCCGATACCGCCGAATGTGGAGGGCGCATTTTCAATGATACGGATTGCTTTTACTGCTTTGCTGAACCGCAGGATAATGTCGCGGTCATTGGAATGAATTGCTGCAGAATGGCCGAGTCCGTTAAATTCTACCATAGCTGCTGCTTTTGCGATTCCGTCGTCGGTGGATTCTGCTTTCAGCACGGCGAGAACCGGAGAAAGCTTTTCACGGGTCAGAGGTTCGCAGGGACCGACCTCCTCACATTCGGCCAGAAGAATCTGTGTATCTGCAGGTACTGAAAATCCAGCCTGTTCAGCGATCCATACCGCAGGCTTTCCGACCAGATTCGGATTCAGGTGGGCATCTGCTGTGTTTTCACTGTAAGCCGCTGCGCCGAACATGTACAGTTCCAGCTTTGTTTTTTCCTCTGCATTGACCAGGTAGGTTTTGAAACGGGCAAATTCAGCCATGACAGGCTCATAGATTTCGTGATCGATGATAACGGCCTGTTCGGATGCACAGATCATACCGTTGTCAAATGATTTGGAAAGAACCACATCATTTACAGCGCGTTTGATATCAGCAGTTTTTTCTATATAAGAAGGTACGTTGCCCGCGCCTACGCCAAGAGCAGGTTTTCCACAGGAGTAAGCAGCCTTTACCATTGCATTTCCCCCGGTTGCAAGAATGGTAGCCACACCGGGATGATTCATCAGCGCATTGGTTGCGTACATGGATTTTAATCCCAGCCACTGAATACAATCAGCAGGAGCACCCGCTGCAACAGCAGCATCGCGCATGCAGACCGCAGCCTGTACAGAGCAGTTGTAAGCAGAAGGGTGGAAGGAGAAAATAATAGGGTTTCTGGTCTTAATGGCAATCAGGGATTTGAAAATAACAGTTGAGGTCGGGTTTGTGGTCGGGATAATACCGCAGATCACGCCAACAGGCTCTGCAATTTCCACAATACCGTTTAAACGATCCTCTTTGATCACACCTGCTGTTTTCAGGTGTTTCATATTGGATGTTACGTATTCGCAGGCAAACAGATTTTTTACTGCTTTATCCTCAAATACACCTCTGCCTGTTTCCTGTACGGCAGCCTCCGCAAGCACACCATGCTGATCCAGACCGGCAACTGAGCATTTTGCAACAATGTAATCTACGGTTTCCTGATCCATAGTCAAATAGGTGTCAAGAGCACTTTGAGCCTTTGTCACCAGCTCATCCACATGAGCGTCAATCATTTCGTTGGTCCATTCCATTGTCTCACTCATAAGATACCTCCGATTTTATTTATTATTTCTAAGATGAGTATAAGAAACAAACATTTCAGATTTGTTTTCATCAGCTAATGTTTTCATCAGCTAATCGCTACTTCTGCATCATACAATATCGTTAATTAATTGTCAATGTTAAAAGCTGGAAAAGAAAAAAATCGGGAAAACGATGAAAAAAAGGCGGTATACAGACTTGTTATGTTAAAATAATAACAAAACAGTATGGAGAATACGATATAAAAAAGAATATAAATAGGAAAATGTAACATTTCTACAAAAGAATGAAGGAGAACATTTCCGCAAAACTGTCAAAAAAGGGTGGGAGGACTGATTGGAGTTCGGGGACAGGGGTGATGGGGGAGGGACGCCACGTGTGGATGATACGAAGTCCTGCGGAGCTAAGGGGCGTGAACGCCCAATACGCTCCTTTAGGACTTGTATCATCCACACGTGGCTGGTTGTCGCTGCATATCTGTCCATGAACTTTTAATCAGTTTTTGGAATTTATATTTGATTTCCTGTAACGAATGGAATAAATCATACTCTTATCTATATAGGAGGTGATGTTATGCGCTATATTGAAGTGAAAAATGTGTCTAAAGTTTATTCGGTTTCTTCGCTCTATGTGGCGTATTCGGTTTATGCTGCCGTTAAATCAGATTTTTTTGTTGATTGCTGCGATGATTACAGCTGCTCTGGCTGCAATGATAGCAGAATGGTGCTGTATGAAACACCAGAATTTTTTACAGAACATTAAGGATGAAATATAGCTTATGGAAGGAGGCAGCAAATGGATTCATTTGAAGAAATTTATTCTTTATACTTCAAAGATATTTACAGATATGTATTATCTCTTTGCCGAAATTCCGAGCAGGCAGAAGAAATCACGCAGGAAACATTTTTTCAGGCTATGAAAAGTATTTCATCCTTTCGTGGCGATTGTAAAATGACAGTATGGTTATGTCAGATTGCAAAACATCTTTACTTCGCCCAAAAGCGAAAGGAGAAACATCGTGCAATAATGACGTTAGATGAAGTGTCAGATCATTTAGCAGATACTACATCTCCGTCATTGGAGCTGATAATAACCGATGAGTCTGATGCTATGCGTATTCTTGAATATTTGCATGGCATAGAAGAACCTTATAAAGAAGTGTTTATGTTACGAGTTTTTGGCGAATTATCTTTCAAAAAAATATCAGGGATTTTTGGGAAAACGGAAAGCTGGGCGAGGGTGCGAATTGGGCGGCGGCTTTTACTTTGCCTAAAATGCAAAAAACGGAAGATGGAAAAAGCGTACACATAAGAGAAATTTATTACGGAACGGAAAAGGATAGTATCCTGATTTGGAGTGAATAAGTTAACAGTAAATCTGGGGTATAATGGTGGGAAACTGTGAAACACAGCACAAGCCCAATCGTATAAGTCTCGTAAGGAGGCATTGCGGAGCCGCCTCCGGAGAGACTTATACGATTGGGCTTGTGCGTCCCTTGAACACTTACCCTTGAACACTTGCCCCTGGACACCCATCCCAGGACATCACATCTGTCCAAAGAACCATAAACTATTTTATCAACACTGCATGGACTACAAATCGTTCCTTGTCTTCTTCATTGGTGCAGGTTGAGAGGGTGACGATGTGGTCTGTGGGTTTTGGTTTGCAGTTGGTTGGGTAGAGCGCCTGTTTCAGAGTCCAGGAGAGGAAGTTTTTAAATTCTTCTGTGTTGTTTTGCAGGTTGAATTCATAGGCCTGGCTGTCGGCTATTGTGCGGTAGCAGGAATATACCTGATAAAGATAGGTTCCGTTTTCGGATTGGATATAAATATCAGGGTGCGTTTTCCACCAGTCCTTTTTTTCGTAGTTCATAAGGTCATTGAACATCTTTCCGTTAAGGAGGTTGTGTCCGTAGACAGTTGTATTTGCATCTGCAAAGGGTTGTTGGTTTCTGTAATCTGCGAAGATACATCCTGCTTTGTTCGATTCTCCGGTGATGGTGCGGTACAGATATTTGTCATTGTCTCCTGCCTGCAGAATCGGATAGTTGACTGCGCTGTCGGGAATCTGAATCCAGCCGATGGTATCTGCGTTGATTTCAAGAAGCGCATTCAGATTGACCAGGTCATCCAGAGTACTTTTCGGAAGAGAGTTTTCTTGCCCGGAGGAATGGCCAGATTGGGAATCAGAGTCCGGAGAGGAGGCTTGTTTCCGAATGGAGTTA
Organism: Lachnospiraceae bacterium; assembly: GCA_030536685.1. Classification (GTDB taxonomy): domain Bacteria; phylum Bacillota; class Clostridia; order Lachnospirales; family Lachnospiraceae; genus TWA4. Next base: position 9,104 of record JAUNPP010000004.1, on the reverse strand, counting down.
TAGATTTCATCGCCGGCCTGATATTCTTTCCAGATGCCATACAGCTTCCATGCGCTGAAAAGGAAAACGGCGATACATATAAGTAACAGCAGTGACTGCAAAAATTTCTTCATACAAAAGCTCCTTTTGTTACTGTCTGCGTTTGTGCCGGCAGATTCGGCACATGAGAGTTTGTAACCTGTTTTGCTCATTATAACACAGCAAAAGAAAAATGATGAGAAAAAAGGAAGAAAAAATGCGGTTCATAGAGTGCGTAGATTTTGAAGCCGTAGCTTTTGAATTAGAAGTTGACTTGTGTTATTGAAAGAAACAAGGTAAACTTAGGAGTAGATTGTAAATTGGAGTATAGAATTTAAAGTTAGGTTTTGAATAGGATGGTGATTTATTGTGAGAGAAGAATTTGATATTTCAAGTTTTGATAAATATAGAGAAGATAACAGAAGAGAAGTGAAGAAAGCAAATGGTGGTTTGCCAAATTCTTTGTGGGACACATATTCATCGTTTGCAAATTGTTATGGTGGAGTTATTATTTTAGGTGTAAAAGAGGAAGAAGATGGACGTTGGAGAACAACGGGGCTACGAAATGAATCGAAATTACGTAAAGACTTCTGGGATACTATTAATAACCCTAAGAAAGTAAATCTTAATTTATTGACAGATGATGATATAGAGACATATACAATCGGTGAAAGACAAGATGTCATCATGGTTATATATGTTCCGATGGCGAAGAGAGAGCAAAAGCCAATTTATATTAATAACGACATCTTTAATGGAACATTTCGTAGAAACTATGAAGGAGATTACCATTGTACCAGATTGCAAGTAAAAGCGATGCTTCGTGATCAGACAGAGAGAACAATGGATATGGAAATTTTGGATAAGGTTCCTATGGAAGATTTAAATTACGATACAATTCATGGATATCGTAATAGTCATAGAACTTTGAAGGAAGGGCATCCCTTCGAGCGGTTGAGTGATCATGAGTATTTAAGAAGTATTGGTGCAGCAGCTATTTCAGAAGAAGATGGACAGCTACACCCAACAGCGGCTGGCATGCTTATGTTCGGGAATGAGTATAATATTGTCCGACATTTTCCGGAATATTTCCTGGATTATAGAGAAGAAATGAATTCGGCAATTCGTTGGACGGATCGGTTACAATCAAGTTCAGGTGAATGGTCAGGTAATGTCTTTGACTTTTATTTCAGAGTTTATAATAAGATGATTAAAGATATTAAGGTGCCGTTTAAAATGAAAGGAGGAGAACGTATTGATGATACCCCGATTCATCAAGCTCTTCGTGAGGCACTGGCAAATTGTTTGATTAATGCTGATTATCACGGTAGTCGTGGTGTGGTGATTAGGAAAGAGATAGACAAAATTACTTTCGCAAATCCCGGCTATATTCGAACAGGTAAGAAACAGATGCGTTTGGGTGGAGAATCTGATCCACGAAACAAGTCACTTATGAAAATGTTTAATTTGATTAATATAGGTGAACGTGCAGGGAGTGGAGTTCCGAATATTTTCAATGTATGGAATGATGAAGGTTTCATTGAACCAGAGATAGAGGAAAAATTTGATCCGGATAGAACGGTTCTGGCACTTTCTTTTGTAAAAAAAGTGCCAGAAAAAAGTGCCGGAA
>JAUNPP010000004.1:0-7446 GCA_030536685.1 Lachnospiraceae bacterium | reverse complement strand
TATAAGGAGGTTTACTTGTTTAAGGAGAGATTTTATTCATTTAAAAACAAAAGAACATTATGATAAAATTTTATCTTTTATGGAACCGGGCAGATGGTATAAGGCAAATGAATTAACCGAGATACTTGAAGTGAAAGAAACAAGGACCAAAATGCTGCTCCGGGCGTTAGTTGCTGATAAAAAACTTGAAGATAATGGAGTGACAAAGGGAAAAGCTTATAGAAAAGCCGATAAAATATAATTAATTTTGAGATTAGTAAAAAAGAGGCTGCGGTTATCAAGCAGATTTTCAAATTTTGCTCATTATAACACAGCAAAAGAAAAAAGATGAGAAAAAAGGAAGAAAAAATGCGGTTTCACTTGCGCTTTTTCATTCTGTCGTTTATAATACCACTGTACCGCGCTAAAATGGCAGTGTGGTAAAAAGAAAAGCGAATAAGGAGAAAGTGGATATGAAGAAGTTAAGTGCACTGTTACTGGCACTTCTGATGGTTCTGACAGTTCTGTCAGGATGCGGAGGTTCAGGAAAAAATGGCTCAGATGATCAGAAAAGTACAGATGAAGCAGGAGCAGGTAAAGAAGCTTCTGATTGGGCTTACATAGAAGATAAGGGAGAGATGATAATTGGTATTACTTTATTTGCTCCCATGAATTATGAAGACAAGGATGGAGAACTGATTGGTTTTGATACCGAGCTGACAAAGAAAGTAGCTGAAAAGCTTGGTGTAAAAGCAAAATTCCAGGTAATTAACTGGGATTCCAAGGAAATCGAGCTGAACTCCAAAAATATTGACTGTATCTGGAACGGTATGTGTATCACAGAAGAACGGAAGCAGAATATGAGTGTCAGCGAACCGTATCTGATGAATACACAGGCGCTGGTTATGAAGGCTGATCGTGAAGAAGAAATCATGAATGACGTATCCGGTCTGACTGTAGTTGCTGAACAGGGTTCCACAGGCGAAGGCAAGATGCTCGGAACAATTCCGGATGACGAAACTGTAGAGGTATCTGCAAAGGATTTCTTTAAAGATTCAACACCTGTTCCGGTAGATTCAATGGCAAAAGCTCTGATGGAAGTAAAAGCAGGTACTGCGGATCTGGCAATCGTTGACAGTGTATGTGCTCTGGCAATGGTAGGCGAAGGTACTGATTATAACGATATGGTGGTAAATCTGGATAACAATTTCGGTGAACAGGAATACGGCATTGCATTCCGTAAAGGCAGTGATACTGCAGAAAAGGTAAGCGGAGCAATTGAAGAACTGTATAAAGAAGGCGTTGTAGAGGAAATCGCTGAAAAATATGGTCTTGCAGAAATGCTGGTTACAAAGTAAATTTGTTGAAATAAGATTATTGAGATAAAGTTATTAAGATAAGTTTGTTAAAGTAAAACTGTTAAGATAAATTTGTTAAGATAAGTTTATTGAAAACGAGGCTGCAGAAGGGAATCCCGTAAATGGGATTCCTTTGCTGTGTCAGGAAGTTTTTATATTGGGATTCGATAAGACTCCCGCTTCTATATCGATAAGAATGCCGCTTCTATAAGTGGAAAAAATTTTATTAAAAAGGAGAATGATTATGTCCGGTCCTATTCAGGCTCTTTGTGAGGGCTTTCTGCTGAACCTGGAGCTTTTTGTAATTACACTGCTGCTTGCGATACCGCTTGGTCTTGTGATAGCATTTGGTTCAATGTCCAGATTTCTGCCACTTAAATGGCTGACGAAAACATTTGTATGGATTATCAGAGGAACTCCTCTGATGCTTCAGCTGATGGTGGTACTGTATGCTCCCGGCCTGATCTGGGAGATTCCCATGACAAGCCGGTTTGTTGCTGCTGTTATTGCGTTTGTGGTAAACTACGCTGCGTATTTTTCAGAGATTTACCGTGGTGGAATTGCAAGTGTCCCCAAAGGCCAGTACGAGGCCGGACAGGTTCTTGGAATGACCAAACCGCAGATTTTCTTTAAGGTGGTGTTAAAGCAGGTTATCAGAACAATTACACCGCCTATGGGCAATGAGATTATTACACTTGCCAAGGATACGGCTCTGGCGCGTGTTATTGGTATTATGGAAATTCTGATGAGAGCAGAGACCTTTACGAAGCAGGGTCTGATCTGGCCGCTGTTTTCCACGGGCATTTATTTCCTGGCATTTAACGGTATTCTGACACTGCTTTGCGGCTGGATGGAAAAGAAAATGGACTATTACAGAGTATAGGGGGGAGTTTTATGTCAATTCTTGAAGTAAAAGGTCTGAAAAAAGATTTTGGTAGTTTGAAAGTTCTGAAAGGAATTGATTTTTCACTGGAAAAAGGTGAAACACTTGCGATGATCGGTGCATCGGGAAGCGGTAAAACAACCTTGCTGCGCTGTTTAAATTTCCTGGAAACTCCGACAAGCGGACAGATCCTGGTGGATGGCAGTGTGGTTTTTGATGCGGCTAATCAGAAAATGCTGTCAGACAGGGAGGTTCGCGACAGAAGACTTCATTTTGGTCTGGTATTTCAGTCATTTAATCTGTTTCCACAGTACACAACCCTGAAAAATGTAACGCTGGCGAAGGAGCTTCTTGCCAAAGAACGTCCTGATTACAAAGCGAATAAAAAGCAGATTCTGGAGGAAATCAGGGAAGAGGGAATTGCAGTGCTTGACAGTGTAGGTCTGGCAAAACGTCTGGATTATTACCCGCACCAGTTATCCGGCGGACAGCAGCAGCGTGTGGCGATTGCCAGAGCTTTGATGCTGAGTCCTGATATCCTCTGTTTTGACGAGCCGACCTCAGCGCTTGATCCGGAACTGACAGGTGAAGTACTGAAGGTAATCCGCGGGCTGGCAGATAAAAAGACAACCATGGTCATTGTAACTCATGAGATGCAGTTTGCACGTGATGTTTCTGATAAGGTACTGTTTCTGGACAAAGGAAATGTTGTGGAATATGGTACGCCGCAGCAGGTATTTGAAAATCCCAGAGAAGAACGTACAAAACAATTTTTGGAACGGTATTTTCAGAATTAACGGTTCAGGAACGACAGTTCAGAATGAACGGTTCAGGAACGGCAGTTCAGAAGGAACAGTTCAGGATCAGCAGTTCAGTTTTGAGGCTGAACTGCTGTCTGGATTTCGGAAGGAGCGCTTATCGGTAGCTTTCTGCCAGACGGCGAAAGACCGGAAGCGCTTTTTTAACACGTTCTGTTGGAACGCAATAAGCGATGCGGAAATGACCGGGACAGCCGAAATTATCTCCGGGTACCAGCATCAGATCCATTTCCATGGCCCGTCTGCAGAATGCCATCGAATCCGGTTCGAGGGAACGGGGGAACATGTAAAACGTTCCGCCGGGTTCTACACAGTTAAAACCATATTCTGTAAGAGCCTGATAGAGCAGGTTTTTATTGGTTTCGTAAACAGACAGGTCTGAGGTCAGGGAACAGACTTCTGCTGCGGTGCGCTGGATGAGGGAGGCTGCTCCGTTATGTCCGGTCGTGCGGGAAATCTGCGGGCACAGCTCAATGATCTGTGCAGCGTATCTGCTGTCAGGATTGACAGCCAGATATCCGATTCGCTCACCGGGCAGAGAAACCGATTTGCTGAAGGAGTAGCAGGTGATGGTGTCATCATAGTAAGCGGCAATATACGGGCTGTCTGTTCCTTTAAAAATGATGTCGCGGTAAGGTTCATCGGAAATCAGAAAAATGGGCTGTCCGTATTCGCAGGATTTTCGCTTCAGGATTTCAGCAAGACGTTTAATTGTAGCTGTTGAATATACAATTCCGCTTGGATTGTTTGGCGAATTGATCAAAACGGCTGCTGTCGAGGGCGTCAGCATCGCTTCCAGCTGTTCAAAAGGTATCTGAAAGGTTTCGGTATCGGCAGGAACGACACGGAGCTTCAGACCGGCACCGGCAGCATAAGGAATGTACTCCGGAAAATGCGGTGCAATGGTGAGAATTTCGTCTCCGGGATTGGAAACTGCACGAAGAGCATGAGCCAGAGCACTTGCAGCGCCGGCAGTGACGAACAGATTGGCTGCTTTATAGTGTGTCTGATAGCGTCTGTTTAAGTCGGCGGCAATCTTTTCCCGTACTTCCACGATTCCCATGCTGGGGCTGTAGCCGTGGAGCTTCAGCGGTTCAAGTGTGTTAAGCTGTCTTGTGATAGCGGCAGAAACCGCCCAGGGAGCAGGAACGGAGGGGTTGCCCAGGCTGAAATCGTAAACATTCTCCGAACCGATTTGGGCAGCCCGCTTCTGGGAATAATTAAATATTTCAAAAATAATATCCTTTTCACCAAGCATTTTGGTGTACATTTTGTTTAACATGAAAGCACCTCATTTTCATTTCGCTCTGTATTTCGCAATGCAGAAGATTTTTACGATAATTTTATCATGGCAGTGTATGAAAGACAAGAGGGGCTGTTCAGAGATTCCTGGACAGTAGGAGGGAGATCCAGGGGACGCAAACCATCTATGATACAAGTCTGACCGAGGCTAGGGGGTGCTTTCAGCACCAATACGCCTCTTGCAGACTTGTATCATAGATGGCTTGCTGGTTTTTGCAATTTTTACTGTCATGAAACGCTGAACAGCGGTGGGGAGATAGACGCGTGAGTTTGAGAAGTTTTATTCATTTTAACTGCAGTCTGGGAACAATGTTAAATAAAACAGGGTGTGAACAGTAGTATAGGGGGCGTCCGGGGGACGCGGGTCGTCTTTGAGCTGAAATTACAGATTATGGAAAGGTTAGTGGTTATGGAAAATTATTCGATTGTGATTCCGTCTTATACAACGGGTCCGAAGGCGTATGAGAAAATTGAAGAATATTGTGGTTTGTATGGAAAAAGGGCGGTTGTGATCGGTGGTAAAAAGGCTATGGTGGCGGCCGGGGAAAAACTGCTTCAGGCGGTGGAGAAAACCTCTCTTACAATTACCGGATTTGTCTGGTTTGGAGGGGAATGTACTTTTGCGGCTGCAAGGCGGCTGGCGAAAGAGGCGGCAGTAAAAGAAGCGGATATAATTTTTGCCGTGGGCGGGGGAAAAGCGGTTGATACGGCAAAGCTGGTCAGCCTGGAATTGCAAAAGCCTTATGCTGCGTTTCCTACCATAGCCTCCAACTGCGCGGCTGCTTCTTCTGTTTCAATCGTATATAACGAAGATGGAAGCTTCTGCGAATTCGTACATTTTCTAAAGTCAGCGGTGCATGTATTTGTTGATACGGATATTATTGCAAAGGCTCCTTTTAGATATTTGTGGGCCGGAATCGGTGATACGTATGCGAAATATTATGAAGTCAGCATTTCGGCACAGGGAGAATCCCTGGAACATTTTCGTGCGCTGGGCGTAAATATGAGCCGCATGTGCATGGAAACGCTGGTAGAGCATGGAGCACAGGCTTTAACAGATAATAAGGCACAAAATGCTTCGTATGCGCTGGAACAGGCTGCTCTTGCAATCATTATCACAACAGGCTGGGTTTCCATGCTGGTGGCAAGAGACCACACGATGGATTACAACGGCGGCGCAGCACATGCATTTTTCTATTCTTTATGCAGTCTGCCCGGCTTCGATGAAACGCAGGAAAACCATCTGCACGGAGTTGTGGTGGGATTTGGCGTACTGCTTTTGCTGCTGATTGATGGAAGAGAAGAGGAATGCCGCAGACTTCAGGAGTTTAATCAAAAAATCGGTCTGCCGGTTAAGTTAAGCGACATCGGCGTAACACTTGAGGATGTTGCAAAGGTGGCGCCGCTTATGGTAAAAGATGAAGACGTAGAACATTATCCATATGTCCTGACACCTGAAATGATTCTGGAAGCAGCTGGAAAGCTGGATGTGTGATTTTGAGGAAAATGAGAAAATGCAAATGAAATAAGAGCGTACATGCTTGTGCAGATTCTTACGGGTTCTTGGGATTCTGTCAGGCTGTCCGCTCTTATTTTGGGAATATCAGGTGTCATGTAAGAAGGAGTTTTTGATCCTTAAATATTTTGCTTTTGTGGCCATGCCGCCGCGTATATGCCGCTCGGATTTGTTCAGGTTCAGAACTGAGCGGACGCGGGAGGCAAGAGGCGGATCTACTTCGGAAAGACGTACGGTAACATCTTTGTGTACCGTAGATTTGCTGATTTTAAATTTTGCTGCTGTCTGTCGTACGGTTGCTCCGTTTTCTACAATATAATTACCGATATCCACGGAACGTTCTTCAATATAATCTTTCAAAACAACACCCTGCATAAACTGTTTGTACAGTTTATGCAGGGTGTTGCCTGGCTATGCGGGTTGTGAAAAACAGTTGTTTTTCTACTTTAAAAATTTCTTCACATTCTCTTCGCTCACCCTGGAATAGGGCAGATAGATATATTTATCGTTTGTAAATTTGATTTCCTTCATTCCTTTCCCGCTGATGAGGGCGACTGCGAGTTTGGCCATTGCGGCTGCCTGTCCTTCTTTATCATTATAGACAGTTCCGGAAAGGCGGGAGTCCATGACTGCTTCCAGACCGACATCGGTGCCGTCGATTCCGAAAAATACGGGCAGAGCGGATTCGGTGAGGTTTCGTTTTTCGTAGGCGTCACGGGCGCCGAGGGCCATGTCGTCGTTGTTTGCCAGAACAAGTTCGATTTTATTCGGATACTGAACGATCATCTGCTCCATTCGGTTCTGCGCCTGCGCGCGGTTCCAGTTGGCGATCTGATAGCTTAGTTTTTCCAGTTTGATACCGTTGTTTTTTAGAGTATCCACTGCATTTTCCGTGCGGACGATGGAATCCTGATGACCGGCTTCTCCTTCCAGCACTACATATTGAATCTTTCCATCCTTGCTGCGGTCAATCCGATTGAAGTCTGCCCGGATTACATCAACAGCCATTTCGCCCTGGATGATGCCTGATTCTTTTGCTTCTGCGCCTACGTAATAAAGCTTGTCCCACTGCATCAGATCTTCTGCGACAGGTTCTCGGTTAAAGAAAATGATGGGGACATCGTGTTCTTTGGCAAGATCGATGATTTCTGAAGGATCTGCCCGGTCGACCAGATTTACGCAGAGTACGTTGCAGCCCATATCGATCAGCTCCCGTACCCGGTCGTTTTGGATTCGCTGCGAGCCAGCCGCGTCGCGAATGGTTACGGAAACCTCGAGATCATCATTTGCAAAGCTTTTCAGCTGTTCTTTAAAAGAGCTGTTCAGCTCATTGAGAAATGTATCGCTTTGATTGTAGTAGGTGACTCCCGCATAGATCTTATCAGGCTCCTCTGGTTTCTGAATCTGACAGGCACATAGAAAACAGGTGCTGATGCTGAAAATAAAAAGGATGCTGATACCAAAAAGTGCGCCTGCCGCCGGAAAACTTCTGAATTTCATTATGATTACTACCTCTGCTAGTGCAATATTTTTGCTGGTTTACAAATTCTGTTAGTACAGTATTCTTGTTGGTTTACAAATTCTGTTAGT